>NZ_JBMLTR010000175.1:0-1079 GCF_049239865.1 Aquidulcibacter sp. | reverse complement strand
AGGCGGGCAGTCATTTGTTTAATCTCCGAACAGTTGCCTGAGCTGTCGGAGGCCCAGCTGAGGGTTGTCTTGGCGTGGCTTCTGGCAAGCTCGTATGCACGAGGAGGGAGCTATGACAGAGACACAAAAACCATCTTCTAGACCCTTTATTGGGATCGACGTTGCCAAATATCGCTTTGACGGGGCCAGTTCTTCTGGGCCTATCATTGGACTTCACGTGCGGGAGCTACCCAGATTGGTTGACTGGGTAGAAAGCCAGAATCCGCAATTGGTGACGCTAGAATCGTCAGGTGGTTATGAACGAGACTTGGTCGCAGCCCTTGTGGAGAAGGACATTCCAGTCGCGGTTGTGAACCCGCGCCAAGTCCGCAATTTCGCTAAAGCCAGTGGTCGACTGGCGAAGACCGATGTCGTGGACGCAAAAGTCTTGGCCGCCTTTGGTGAAGCTATTCGTCCGGTGGTCCGAGACCCAAAAAGCCCTGAACTCATGGAGTTACGGGATCTGATTGCACGACGCCGTCAGCTTGTCGAAATGCGCAAAGTCGAGAAAACCCGCCTTGAAGGGGCCCGAACACCGGCCCTTGTCAAAGCCATTACACGCCACATCGATTGGTTGTCGGGCGAGATAAAGTCGGCCGATAAAGACCTCGATGGGGCCATCAAGGCCAATTCATCCTTCCAAGAAGATGATGAAATCTTGCAATCCATCCCAGGTGTCGGCCCAATACTCTCACGGACGCTGATCGGCGATCTCTCCGAACTGGCCTTTATGAACCAGCGACAAGCCGCCGCCCTCGTCGGCGTTGCGCCGTTCAATTGCGACTCTGGCATGATGCGCGGCAAGCGCGCGATCTGGGGCGGGCGCGGCGAAGTCCGCTCTGCCCTCTACATGGCTACGATCACTGCCATCAAGAAAAACCCTATCGTGAAAACCATCTATGACCGACAACGGGCTCAGTCCAAACCCTTCAAAGTCGCCCTTGTCGCCGCCATGCATCAGCTCCTAAAGCTCGCACAAGCACTGCTCAAATCCCGACAAAAATGGAATCCCCACTTGGCAAACCTCACAGTTGCTTGAC
>NZ_JBMLTR010000174.1:0-1541 GCF_049239865.1 Aquidulcibacter sp. | reverse complement strand
AGATCCCAAAAATTCTTGCGGCGTGAAAATATTGCGTTCGCCATCATGGACGACCCGGCCCTTACGGCCCACGCTTTCGCGGCCCTCCAGATCGGCCATAATGTCGGTATCGCCCTTAGGCGTATTGGCAACAAAGCGACGCCCTGCCTCATCGCGACCAATCACAATGCCCATACGCATGCCTTCACGGGCATGGATGACGGTATAGGTTTCAATCATGGCGGCCCCTGTTGGGGTCTCCGTCACCTCGGGCGAGGCCATCGCGTCGATTTCACCCTGATAGGATTTCTTAGGCGGCCTTGCCCAAGCGCCCATGGTCGGCTGGCAGGAATAAATGCCAAAGGCATGCTTGGTCAGGAACCAGCCATTTGCGTTCAAAAAGCCAAACGCCTCAGGCTCTTTGCGGCAGCGATGGATCATCTCGACGATGCCATGCATGGAATAATTATTCCCGGGTCCGCCAAAATAGGGCAAGCCCCCCGTCAAGGTCAGAGCGCGCGGATCATCGGTCGCAAGGCCCATTTCCTTTGCAGCGATTTCGACAGCGACGGGGAAGCAAGAATACAGATCGAAGAAAGACATATCGGCGAGGCTCTTGCCCGCCATTGCAAAAGCTTCGCGCACGCCCACCCGCATGGCAGGGCTGGAATGATAATCGACGCGGTCGAGCACATTCCATTTCTCAATCGTATCAGCACAGCCATGCAGGAAGACCATCTGCGACTCGGGCACGCCAAGGCTCTTGGCATGGGCATAGCTGGCCATCAAAACGGCGGCCGACTGGTCAACTTGGATGATGGCATTGAGGCGCTTCGGGTATGGAAAGCCCACCATGCGATTGCTGGCGCTGGGCGTCACCAAGGCTTCCGCTGTCTGGGCTTGCGGGAACCACGCATAAGGATTTTGCGCGGCCACTTCGGTGAAGGGCGCAAACAAAGCCCCCATCGCCGTCGAATGAGCCTCTAAACTGCGCCCCAGATTTGCCCGATAGGCATTTTCAAACATCGGATACACATTGGTCGGAAACTCGAGGCCATGACGGGCTTCATAGGGCGAACAGCCGTCGCGCCCATCGCCAAACATGGCTGGGGCTTCCTCGTCATCGACCTGATAGGCGGCAAGTGGGCCAAAATTACTCGCCTGTACCAGCTTCATCATGGAGCCTAAAAACTCAGCGCCTGCCAAGAGGACCAGCTTGTTGTCACCGTTGGCGATACGTTCAGCAGCTTCATTGACCAAAGCTTGCGGCGTATTGCCGCCGACATGGGTGTAGGTCTGCCACGCAGGAGAAGCGCCTAGTACCTTGGCTAGCGCTTTTGGCGGGTTCTTCGCCTTGGGGATTGGCATGCGACTTAGATTGCCACCGGCATCAATCGTAAAGCCAACCACCGCCAAACCGTCAATTTGGGCCAAAATCTCGTGGTTTAGGCCAGAATCGGCAATCGCCGCTTCTGCCGCGCGAGCGCACAGGCCAATTGGCGGCGGACAGGATTCGGGGGCACCGCGATAGGTGAATTGGCCTCCGCCAATCAGGACAGGCG
>NZ_JBMLTR010000173.1:0-4671 GCF_049239865.1 Aquidulcibacter sp. | reverse complement strand
CACGCGCCCCGGCCCCTCTTTATGGTGCACCCTCGCAAGGTTTTCCTTGGCGGGGCTATGGGTGTTGGTGAAGGGGTGCTTCCGCAAACTCACAAAGGTCCCCGCGCTCCGCTCCGCTTCGGCGGGGATGACAAGGTGGGGGACAAATCGCCCCGATCATCACAGTTCCGTCAACGTAATCCTAGGATTTACATGGTAACGGTCCCGCATGTCTCAGCCAGTTTGTTTGCTGAAGGACGGAGTTTCGCGTGAAAATTAGCACCATCTCTGCCGAGGCGTTGACGATAGGTCAGATTGCGCGTTGGGCTGCCCTTCAGGCAGAGACGAAAGAGTTTGGTTCACCCTTGGTGGGCCCTTATTTTGCGCAATTGATTCAGCGCCATCGCGGTGATGTGCATGTGGCGATTGCTGAACAAGACGGTCGTGACGTCGCTTTCTTTGCTTTCCATCGGGCCAGCCACGGCTATGCCCGCCCCGTCGGTGCGCCTTTCTCGGATTATCACGCCATCGTCAGCGAGCCGGGCTTGGAGCTCGATGGCACAGCATTTCTAGCAGAAGCTGGCATTGAGCGTATGGCTGTCTCGGGCCTGATGGACCCACATGGCTTGTTTGCCACGGCAGCCCTCGAGCCGACCTTAGGCTATCGGATCAGCGTGAAAGATGGCGGAGCTGCCAAACTGGAACGCCTGCGGCAGGCCAATCCCAAATGGGCGAAGAATTTGCGGCGTCTTGCCAATAAAATGGACCGCGAGTTGGGCCCGATCCGCTTTGTGACCGGTGATACCTCGCCTACGGCGTTGGAAGCTGTTCTGAGCCTTAAGGTCGAGCAGTATCATGAGTCAGGGCTAACCGATGTCCTGCGCCCGAACTGGGTGAAGGCGATGATGCAGGACTTGTTTACCCGCACCGATCCCAATTTTGGTGGCTGTCTGATCACGCTTTATGCAGGCGATTACATGGTGTCCGGCCAATTTGGCGTGCGCCAAGGTGGCTGGTTCCATCCGTGGATCGCCTCGTCCTGCCCGAAGGCGCACCCTTATTCGCCCGGTATCGTCTTCCTCGGCCAAATGATCCGCTATGCCGAAGACATTGGCATCGAGACGATTGATCTTGCCCAAGGGCATAGCCATTACAAATCGCAATTTTCTCGTAATCCGGTGACGGTTCAAACTGGCCAAGTCGGGCGGCGAGCTATTCCAGCCTCTGCGGTCAAATCAGGCCCAATCGGCATGATCCAAAAGCGCCTAGACCTCATCGCAAGTGTAGAACCTGACTTGGCAGGGCGTTTGCATGCGGGCTGGGCTGCGGTTACTTCTGCGCCTCGCCGTCTCATGGCGCGCGGCAAAGCGCAACAAACGGATAGAGTTTCAACGGATGACTAAACCAGCTTCAATTGTTTCTTGGCCTGCTGATGTGTCTCAACGCTTTGGGCGTGAGACCCTTGTGGTGCCCCATGATTTGCACACAAGGCCGATGTTCTCCGACGCTGGTCTCGAAAAACTCTTGGACACCTATCCCCGCGACAAGCTGGGGGTCTTCACCATGGGCTACGATCCCGTGGACTGGCAGTCCTGGCGCGTCGGTAAAGCTGGCGACATGAGTGGCGCTGAGCTGATGCAAGCCGTTGATGAAGGCCGGATTTGGTTGAATCTGCGCGCTGCTAACGCGCATTTGCCCGAATATGCCGCTTTGTGTGACGAGATTTTCGCCGACAAAGAAGCCCATGTCTCGGGCCTGAAGACGATGAAGCGCGACCTTGGCGTACTGATTTCTTCGCCCAATGCGCAGGTCTTCTATCATCTGGACTCGCCGCTTGTGTCGCTCTGGCAAATTCGTGGCACAAAGCATGTGCGCGTTTATCCGCCAAAGGCACCATTTGCGCGGCCAGAACAAATTGAGGCGGTCGTCTTACGCGAGACAGATGAGCAAATTCCGTTCGATCTGGCTTGGGACCAAGATGCGCAAGATGTGACTTTAGAACCCGGCATGATGGTGACCTGGGCGCAAAACGCCCCCCATCGCATCGTCAATGGGCCGATGGTCAATGTGTCGCTATCAGTTGAGTTTATGACACCGGCTGCGCTTCTGCGCGCGAATGTCATTTATGCCAACGGGGTTCTGCGCCGCCGGCTACAGATGCAGCCCGAAATTCAAGCCGGTCTTGATCCAAGGGCACTCGGCAAACTGGCTTTGGCGCGAGCCTTTAAGGCCATCCAAATCCAAAAGGCGCATGAGCATAAATTGACGCCCAGCTTTGACTTGCGCGAAGCCATCCCAGGTGTACGCGAAAAAGTCGACGCCTAGCGGCACCTATTTGGCGGTTAGGAAGCGGTAGGCACCCTCAAACTCACGGGCCCAAAAGCCTTCTGAGTGTGTGCCGTCCGCGACAATGCGCGAGCGCACGTCACGGTCTGGTCGATAACCCACGGCAACAAGGGCCTCGACCATGGCAGGCTGATCCTTGGCGAAAATGCCTTTGGGTTCATCACCCACCTGCTCATCGCGGCCACTGACCAGAAAAACTCGTCCGCCGCGCCGATAGGGCTTTTTCTCACGGGCTAGCTGGTCCAAGCGCGGTTCCAGCCACAAAGGCGTAGAAAAGGCTCCAATTCGGCCAAACACATCTGGCCGCATCATACCCGCATAGAGCGCGAGCGTCGCGCCCGAGCTTGCGCCCATGATAATGGTATGGGCGGGATCTTTCTTGGTGCGAAAGCGCCGATCAATCAGGGGCTTCAAGGTGTCGATCAGAAAGCTGAGATAAGCATCGGCTTGGCCGGGTTGGCCAGACCAAGGCAGGCGGGGATGATATTCTGCCGTGCGGTTCTCGCCGCCATTGTCGATCCCCACGACGATCGCGCCAGTATCGCCAGCGGCCGCCAGTCGATTGAGTGTCTCATCGACCTGCCATTCCCCCGCATAAGAAGTTGCGCGGTCAAATAGGTTCTGGCCATCTTGCACATAAATCACGGGATAGCGGCGGTGAGAGCTTTGATAATCGGGCGGTAAATAGAGCCAAATCCGCCGCTTGCGCCCTAAACTAGGCATAGCCATGGCTTCATCCAGAATCGTTACATTGGCACTGCGTGTGCTTTTTTCTGCTTGCCCAAGTGCAATCGATGGCATGGCGAGAAGTGCGGCAAAGCCACCTCCGATCACCTGCCGTCGACAGAGCTTATCAACGTAAGTTGATCCATGCGTCCTGTGTTTCATTTGTTAGATCGCCATTCCTGTGCTAGTTACTCGCCTGATCGACGAAACTGGTACTGCCGTCGCATGGTCTTTTTTGCCCGCTTTTGCAAGAAAGATCGTGCCTGCTTCCATTCTTCTAAGACGCCGAATGCTGTGCCGGATAACGCACGGTCACTGTGGCTGTAAGCATGCGAAGCGGCCAAACTATGAGAAAGGGTCCCTCAATGGCGACCGGAGTTGTTAAGTGGTTCAACGCAACCAAGGGCTATGGCTTTATTCAACCTGATGCAGGTGGTGGCGACGTGTTCGTTCACATCAGCGCCGTTGAACAGTCTGGCTTGAACGGCCTGAACGATGGCCAAAAAGTCAGTTTTGAACTGAAGACCGAGCGCGGCAAGACCGCTGCGACGGAATTGCAATTGATCTAATCATTCTGCAAGCAGTTGCTGAAGAGGGCAGGGGCGGATGCTCCTGCCCTTTTTTGTTGGCAGAAGCTTAGTCCTCACCCACACGGCCACGCAGCTTTTTAACGGTGCTGCGAATGGCCTTGCCCTCCAGCCGCTTCTCGCGCGCAGCTCGGGTTGGCCGGGTCTTTTTGCGCGGTGGCGGCGGTGGCACGCTGGCGCGGTCAATCAGGCCTTGCAGACGTTCGCGCGCATCTTGGCGGTTGCGATCTTGGGTACGAAAGGTCTGTGCCAGCAGCACAATGACCCCGTCCTTGGTCGCCCTTGATCCCGCTAACTTAATCAGGCGATCGCGCACATCCTCTGGAAAGGATAGGCTGGCCGCCGCATCAAAGCGCAATTCAACCGCGGTTGAAACCTTATTGACGTTCTGACCGCCAGGGCCTGAAGCGCGCACAAAGCTCTCGCTGATTTCATCCTCGTCAAAGGGGTAAAGGGTCGGCGGACTCATGGGCAGGCCCTAGACCCAAGCATAGTTAAAGCTGATCGACACTCGCTTGGACTTAGCGCGATTGAGCACCACTTCATGGCGCAACCAGCTTTCCCACAAGATCACTTCGCCTTCTTCCGGGCGCAAAAATACAAAGGGCTGCAAATCTTGCGCGGCATTGGCCAAGCGCGTGGGCGCGGCCATCATCATGGCAAGGCGAGGGTCTTCGAGCTTTAAAGCGGAAGCCCCATCTGGCAGCGTGACATAGAAGGTCCCCGAGATCACGCTATGGGGGTGGATGTGGCCGGTATGCACGCCACCTGGTGGCAGCACATTGACCCACAGACTATCAAGCTTGAGCTTGCCGCCAGCCAGATCAAAACCAACTTCTTGCGCGAAAGCAGAGGCATGTTTGTCGAGCAGGCGCTTTAAGTCACCAAAGGCGCTGATCCTTGTCGGCAAGTCATTCAGCGAGGCATAGGACGTATAGCCCTTATAGCCATTATCGCGACACCAACGTCGCCCTGCCGCATCCTCTTGCTCCAGCATGTCGCAGGCTTCGGCCAAATCTTGGCGCAAGTCATC
>NZ_JBMLTR010000172.1:0-2975 GCF_049239865.1 Aquidulcibacter sp. | reverse complement strand
CTAGGTTTGTTTGCATGTTTTCTTGGCCCAGCCTTCTTCTCCTCGCAAGCCCAGCTACGGCTTTACCGCAAGATACAATCGTCAGTGCACGGGCAACCGACCCTGAAGCAGCCTCTGAGGTTATTGTCGTTCGGGCAGAGCGGCTCCCACCCGATCGTTCTATGCGGGCGCAGATTAGTCTGGATGAGACAATGCTGGGGTCCAGCATTGGCCTGCGCTTGGACGAGGCCCTGCGGGTAGCGCCGGGCACTGGCCTGTTTCGGCGTACGGCCAGCGGGTCTGCAAATGCAACCATTCAAGGCCTATCCCTTCGCCCGATTGCGCCGAATGGGGCTGGGCGCGCCTTAGTCAGCCTCGATGGCGTGCCGCAGAATGATCCATTTGGGAGTTGGGTTTTCTGGGTGCGACATGATCCTTTATTCTTGGAACGGGTCGATGTGCGTCGCGGGGCGGCGGGTGCGGGCTTTGGGCCACTGGCTTTAACGGGTGCGCTGGATCTGGTTGAAGCTCGTGGTGGACCAGCGCGATTGCGGCTATCGGCTGGTGGGCAAGGGGCGATGCAAATTGCTGCACGGGGGGCTGTTGCTGCCGGTGGCGGTACGATCACGGCCTTGGCCTCCTATGAGACGAGTGACGGCCTCATCCCAGTTAGCCCGGTACAACGCGGCAAAGTCGATCTGCCCGCTGATTTCAATGCTTCCACCCTGACCTTGGTCACTGAAATTCCTGCCGATAACGGGCAATGGTCGTTCCGCGTTTCAGGCTTCGAGGAAGAAAAGGGGGCGGGCACTTCAGGGGGCCGTAGTGCCGCCCGTGGGGCCGATTTAAGCGGCGCCCGCAAGCTACAAGGTGATTGGGGCCAAGCGCGCTTGATCCTGTTTGCCCAGACCCGCGATTTTGCCAATCAAACCACTTCGGTGTCGGTTGACCGCGCCAGTGTGACCCCGGCGCTCGATCAGTTTGAGACGCCAGCCTCGGCCCTAGGCGCTTCTGTCATCTATGCCCCCGCCTTGGCCCGTTGGAGCCCCAGATGGACTTTGGATTGGCGTCATAGCGAAGGCGAAACCCGCGAACTCTTCCGCTTTATCGGCACGGGATTTACCCGCACGCGGGTCGCAGGCGGCCAGCAAGACTTGTTGGGCTTCGGGCTCGATGTGCCGCGTGCCATTCTCTCTAAGGATGAACAATTTGGCCTAGACGCGACGCTGCGGCTGGACCGTTGGGCACATGATGGCGCAAAACGCCTTGAGACGGATCGTGCGACGGGCGCTGTTACGCTGTCTGAAACCTCCCGCGATCGGGAGGGCTATGTTGCGACTGGCCGCTTGTCCACTTTTGCGTGGGGCGGGAAGGCGCGCATCAGCCTGTTTCGAACCTTCCGTCCGCCCAGCTTGAACGAACTTCATCGCCCCTTTCGGGTCGGCAATGACGTGACTGAAGCCAATGCTGATCTGGTGCCCGAAGTGCTCGACGGCGTCGATGTCGACCTAGAGGCAGATTGGCAAGGTCTTGGTGGCGATTGGGCTGGCAGTCTTACGCTTTATGCCAGCAAGTTGCAGGACCCGATCACCAATGTGACGATTGGGGTGGGGCCAGGTGTGCTGCCCCGTGTTGGCTTCCTGCCAGCTGGTGGCACCCTGCGTCAGCGTCTCAATGCCGGGGAAATTCAAGCCAAGGGTTTAGAGGCTGGCTTGACCTGGATGGCAGATGGAACTGGCCCGCAGCCAGCAGTCGAAATGCGCTTGTCTTTGGTCGATGCTGAAGTGGACGGGGGGCGATTGCTGCCTGCCTTAAATGGTCTGCGACCTGCGCAGTCAGCTCCGTGGGCGAGTTATGTTGGGTTGACGCTACCGTTGAGGGCCGGGCCACAGTTGAATGTCGCCTTGCGCGGCGAAGGTGCGCGCTATGAGGATGACCTCAATACCCGCAAACTGAAAGCCTATCAGGCACTCGATCTGCGGGTGTCATGGCCAGTAAGGCGCGACACTGAAGTCTTCGCTTCAGCTGAAAACATCACAGGCACCCGCATCATGACGGCGATTTCAGGGGCGGGCATTCTATCGGAAACCTCTAAGCCCCTTTGGCGCGTGGGCCTTACATTCACGCGATAATGGTGGCTTTCACCTCATCAACGATCTTGTTCTCAATCTTGCCAAGGCCGTCAATTTCACATCGTACCGTGTCGCCTGCGAACAGATAGACCGGCGGGTTGCGGGCGATGCCGACGCCTGCAGGTGTGCCGGTGAAGATGATGTCACCCGGCAAAAGCGTAAAGGCGGTACTGAGATGGGCGATCATTTGCGGCACTTTAAAGATGAGGTCTGCCACGCAACCATCTTGCATCAGCTGATCGTTAACATAGCAGCGCAAGCGCAGCTGATCCAAATCTGCGATCTCGTCAGCGGTCACCAAGACCGGGCCAAACGGGGCATGGGTGTTGAAGCCTTTGCCCATAATCATGGTTGGTGTCGCCTTTTGCCAGTCGCGGACCGAATAGTCGCATCCGACGCAATAACCTGCGATGACCTCATGGGCGCGCTCAACAGGCACATGGCGCGCCTCTGCCCCGATAACAACGACTAGCTCTACCTCAAAGTCGAGCATGTCCGAAACACAGGGCTTCTCGACGTCGCCATAGGGCGCGTTCACCGCTGTGATCTGTTTCATAAACCAAGTCTGGATGGCAGGCGGCTCTCGACCTGTTTCGGCGGCGTGATCGGCGTAATTGAGGCCAATCCCAAAAATGCGCGGTGGCTGTGGGACTGGGGCCAAGAACTCAAGTGTATCGAGTTGCACTTCCTCAACAACTGTCCTTCCACTGGCAGGGCCACGCAGTGCGGAGACCACGCCAAGTCCATCACCCGGGGCTGCCAAAATCTGCGCCACTTTGCCTTCAATTTGCGCGATACGCCGCGCGCCGTTGTGCATAATTGTAGCAAGTTTCATGCGCTTAACATCCTCAGGGTTCGGTGAAG
>NZ_JBMLTR010000171.1:0-3883 GCF_049239865.1 Aquidulcibacter sp. | reverse complement strand
CGGATTCGTTCCAATAAGTCGTGTCGCCGCGATTATGATAGAAGATCGGATCGTTCAGCCAATTTGGAACCTTAATTTGGGCTTCTGCTGGCGGCACGACTATCTGATACGCATAGTCAGTCTGCGTCAGCTTGGAAAAATTCGCTGGTGTCCGAACGCCGTCCCCTTCAAAGCCCGGATTGATGGCCGCACCATCCTTGGCACGCCGTTGATAGGGAAAATCGGCAC
The DNA here is from genome assembly GCF_049239865.1 of Aquidulcibacter sp. Lineage (NCBI taxonomy): Bacteria > Pseudomonadati > Pseudomonadota > Alphaproteobacteria > Caulobacterales > Caulobacteraceae > Aquidulcibacter > Aquidulcibacter sp. The sequence continues at coordinate 3,655 of NZ_JBMLTR010000171.1, read as the reverse complement.
GATTCCGATAGGGGCAGCCGCCGGTGGGACATTCGGCATAAGCAATTATGTCGGCTGTGTGGTTGGTGATGATGTCCATATAGACCTTCATGCCGCGCGAGTGCGCCGCGGCCACGAAAGCCTTAAAGTCTGTATTCGATCCAAAATGAGGGTCGACTTGCGTGTAGTCGGTAACCCAATAGCCGTGATAGCCTGCGGTTTCATGGCCTGGTGCGCCTTGCACGGCCTTATTCTTGAAGATTGGGGCTATCCAAATCGCAGTCGCCCCCAGATTCTGAATGTAGTCTAGGCGGTCCGTTAGGCCCTTCAGATCACCGCCGTGATAAAAGGCTTTGTGTGTTGGATCAAAGCCAGTTTGAAGCCGGCCGCCCTTCAATCCACCTTTGTCATTGCCGGGATCGCCATTTTCAAATCGATCCGGCAAGAGAAAATAGATAACTTCATCTTCTGGCAGCCGGTCACGGAAGCCATCTGCCTGGGCCGCGGGTGCGGCAAACGCTGAGAGAGCCAAACTGGTCAATAACATCGCCAAGCGGACAAGCTTCAGGTGCGGTTGCGTGGTGGTCATTTGCTTTTCCCAAGTCTCAGAACAGTCAGCTCGCTTTACCTGCATGGAGCGCGTCGATGGCGACCTGAACTTCGCGCTGGCAATCCTTCCAAGCCGCCTCGGAGGTCGTTTCTAATTTCGTGACCCGCTTCATCGCTTTGTCGGCTGGCGACCAGACCATCGTCATCTCTGGCAGATTGGGCATGGCAATGGCCGAGAGCGCTTGCGTCTTATAGGCCTGTACGATTGGATTCTTCGCCACCTCTGGCACATCATAGACTCCCCGAAGGGTCGGCAATTCTCCGCCCTCGATGGCCATGATTTTGGCGGCCTCGACACTGGTCAGGAATTTCGCAAACGCCCAAGCCTCGGCGGGATCATGGGTTCCGGCACTCATAAAGATCGCTTCGACGGCCATATAGGGGGCCATGGGCCGATTATTGGCGGCGGTGATCCGTGGCAAAACCGCCGCGCCATACGCAATCTCTGGCGCGATCTCGCCCAGAAACCATGGGCCATTGAAGATCATGGCTGCCCGGCCTGTATTGAATAGCGAGGCAACGAGCGACGAGGTCGGGTCATCGGGCAAAATCCCTAAATCGCGCCGCCAATGCTGAACCAGATTAGAGGCCGCAATATTGCGCGCATCATCCAGCATCAGCTTGCCATTGGCATCAAAAACCCCGCCGCCATAGCCATTCATCAAAGCCGCATGGAAGAAGAAGTCATCATAGGCATAGGCGAGGCCAAATCGACCGCGGGCTTGATCGGTATGTTTGGCCGCTAAAGCCTGCATCTCTTCAATGGTTTCAGGCGGCTTTGTGATCAGCTTCTTATTATAGAGAAGGGCGGCGGACTTATAATTGAAGGGCAGGGCCCAGACCGCATTCTTATAGGTCACTGCCTCAAACATATTGGGCAGAAAGGCGGCTTTGGTAGCCTCATCCAGAAAGAAGTCTAAGGGCGTGATCGTGTCGCCCACCTCAGCCCAGCCGCCCAAGCGGTCATGACCAAAGACAAACAGGTCTGGGCCTTTGCCACGTGGAACCGAGGCCGAAATCTTGTCGGCCATCGCATCGCTGGGGATGGCAACGGCGCGGACCGGACGCTCACCGGGCTTCAGGCGGCCAGAATAAATCGCCGCCAACTTTTCAAGTGCCGCCTTCTCGGCACCTCTAAAACCATGCCAGATAATCAGATGGGGCCGTAAAACTTGCTGCTTCGGCCCGCAGCCAGAAAGGCCCAGTGCGCCGGTACTGGCTAATCCACCCGCGAGGCCTTTGGCCATCCAGCCCAATGCCGCTCGTCTGTTTGGGCCACTTCCCATCGCTGTCACCTTAACTTGGCCGATTGTTCAATTGCCCTAAGGGTGAGAGGAATCCCTTGCGCGTGCAATCGATTTTTACATGGCGATCACACGGCCCAATGTAACCCGCACCTGCCTCAACACGTAGGCCATAGGGGTACTTAGGCTGGACCAGTCAGCGCTATCGGGGAATGGGAATGACATTGCAAGCGCTCGACATCGGCATGATCCTATGTGCGCTATTCATGGGCGTTCTCGTGCCGCGATCTACGACCTGTGCTGTCGCGGCGGTTTTGGAAGGGCTAGATCGAGGCCGCGCTTGGCGATTTGCTGGCTTTGCTTTGGCCAGTCTTAGCGCGATGGCATTTCTCTGGCCGATAGCCTGGTTTACGGGCCTGCCCATCCACTTTGCGCCCACAATCACCCCCGGCGTGTTGATACTTGTTGGTGGGCTGGTGTTCGGCACAGGGGCGGCGCTCAATGGCGCATGCGTGTTTGGTACGCTGACCAAGATTGTGAGCGGCGATACCTCGTATTTGTTTGTATTGCCGGGCCTATGGGTCGGTGCCCTTGTGATGGGCCTGTCGGGCCTTTCGGTTCAGCCGCACATGATGGCCACAACCGCTTTGGCCGTTCCATCCACCTTGCTTCTGATTCTATGGGGCACAGCCATTAGTCTCGTTGGTTTGTTGTTTTGGCTGTTTATCCGTCATGGAAAGAGCAACAAAGCTTGGTTCATGGGTGCGATTGGCGTAATCGGCGGCCTTCTTTACACCATCCATCCAGCTTGGAATTATAGCGTTGCGATCCATGATTTTGCGCAAGCAATTCTGACAACGCCCCATCACATGGCCGATAGTTTGTTGCCTTGGCTAGTTGTCGCTGCCTGTCTCGGTGGTGTCACTTCGACCGTGGCCGCAGGCACATTCAAGCTAAAGCCACCCAGCCTCCGCGGCAGCGCGGGTGCGTTGATCGGAGGGTTCCTAATGGCCTTTGGCCTTGTGATGATCCCGGGCGGTAATGATGGCCTGATCCTATTTCTTCTCCCCAGCCTCAGCGGATCGGCCGCTTTAGCTTATGCGGCCATGAACGCGGGCATTCTTGGTACATTGTTGCTGGGGCGGTCGTTACGCCTCCGCGCCACACCTCTCAGCCCTTAAAACTCGCGTGGCACGGGAATCGCTTCTCCAGATAGGCTTGTCCCAAACAGACACACATGCCGTCGGCACTGTCTCGGGCCCAACTTGGAGTGAAGAGAATGCGCAAACCAGTCATCGTCGCCACAGCGATCGTCGCCGCTGCTCTGGCAGCCGGTTTTGCCTTCGCGGGGGTGCAAACCACCACGGGCCACGCCAGCACGCCAGAACGGGAAGCAACCTATCAGAGCTGCTTGAAGGCAGCAGACGCCAAGTTTGACGGCATCCACCTCGACCTTTTAGTTGGCGAGGCAGCCGACAAGGTTGCTCTGCGCAACCGCGCCATGCGCGCCCATTGCGACGCTTATCGCGCAGACCTTACCACCCGCTGGACCGGCTTTGCTGACTCCTGCCAAGACACCGCCGGATATTCGGGTCTTGAAGGCAGAACCCTAAACGCCAACAGCGTTGAGACCATGCGCAAAGTCTGCACCGCCATGACGGCAAGCCAATCCGCCGCGAAATAGCGGATTGGGCTTTTGTGCCTGGGTGGCGCGTCGGGTGCAGTCCGGCAGGAATGCACCATCAAAACTAAAATGGTTTTTGTTTTTATTGTTTCAACTAGGAATGATGGGGTGGACGCCCCCTGACGGCATCTATGTGCCA
>NZ_JBMLTR010000170.1:0-18125 GCF_049239865.1 Aquidulcibacter sp. | reverse complement strand
TGACCGATACGAAAGTCGTCCTTGTAACCGGGGCAAGCCGGGGCATCGGCCGTGCGGCAGCCATTGCGTGCGCGCGCGCGGGCATGCAAGTTGTTGCCACGGGCCGCGCTCAAAAAGCGCTGGAGGATTTGGATGACGAGATCCGCAAGGCCGGTGGCCTGCCTGCGACCATCGTACCCATGGACCTCACAGACTTTGATGCGATTGATCGCTTGGGCGGGGCCTTATTCCAGCGCTATGGCCGCTTGGATGGGATGATCCATGCGGCGGCCCATTTGGGTGAGTTGACGCCCGTCGCCCACGCCACCCCCCGCATGGGCGAGCAAATGATTGCGACCAATCTAACAGCGAGTTGGCGCTTGATCCGTTCGATGGAGCCTTTGTTGATCCAATCCCCTGCCGCACGCGTGATCTTCTTTACCTCCGGCGTCGCCCACCATCCTCGCGCGCATTGGGGCCTGTATGCTGCTACCAAGGCCGGTGTTGAGGCAATGGCCAAGTGCTGGGCTGATGAGATTGAGTTTAAGAAGGTCGTGGTCACCGTACTTAACCCAGGCGGTGTGGCAACCAAGATGCGCAAAAACGCCTTCCCGGGCGAAGATCAATCGACCCTGCCCCAGCCCGAACATCTGTCCAGCATGATTTTGGAACTGATGCGCGAGAGCCATACACAGACCGGAACAACGGTGCATTTCCGCGAGACCGAGCATTTCAAAGCTTGGCAAGCCGCCCATCAGCCGAACAGCTAGAATCAGCGCGGGCTTGCTTGCCCCGTCATCCCGCGAAAGGTTCCGGCGCACGTGCCGCCATAGCGGGCACGTCGTTTCGCGTTGAAGGTCACAAGCGCCACCAAATATTTCAAGCCATTGATCAGAAGGATCGAGGCGGGATTATAGGCCAAGCCATATTTGCGCGAGATATAAGCGCGCGACCACGCTTGACAGGCGCGCATTAAAAAGGCGGTTTTGAGATTGGGTGTGCTGGACTTGCCGCGCAAATGAGAGACCACCGCTTCGTGCACATAGAGGATCGGATAGCCCTGATCGACAACGCGGCGGCATAAGTCATCATCTTCGAAAAATAGGAATATCTTCGGGTCAAAGCCGCCCAAAGCTAGGAAGAGATCCCGGCGGATCAGCATGCAGGCCCCAGACAAGGCCGGCACGCAAGCATCCCCGCTTGGCACAATCTTGCCGCTGACTTTGCCCTTCAAATAGGTGGAAAGAATCGAGCGCGGCTGAAAGAAGTAAGAGCCGTCCTCTTCATAAATTCTGGGTCCAAATAGACCAGCTTCAGGATAGGTTTCGACGGCTTCCAAAAAGCGCTCAATCGCGTCGGGCTGGACCACGGCGTCTGGGTTGATGAAGAGCAGCCATTCGGTCTGAGCTGCTTCTGCGCCGCAATTATTAGCGACGCCAAATCCGTGATTTGTGTCGCATGCCAAAACCTTCGCACCTTTTGCTCGCGCGATGGACTGGGTTTGGTCATGGCTCGCATTATCGACCACCAAAGTCGTGACGCCTTGCGCCTGCAAGGCTTCAACGCAGGCCGCGATGACAGCTGCGCTGTTGTAAGTGACAACAATCGCAGTCACGCTGGCAGGTGTTTGCCTCATCGCACAAACTCTTTGGATGGGTGAAGGCCCATAATCATGATCCCGTTTCCGAGACCGAACTAAACCTTGATTTTGCCGAAACTTAAAGGACTAGCGCGTCTTTTTATTGGCGCGCGACGCATTCTTGCCCAGCTTCTTGCCCCCGGTCGGGATGCGGGCCTTTGGGGCAAAAGTCGCACTTTTGGGCTTGGTTGGCTTTGGCTTTTCCGCCGCCTTTGGCGCACGATCAGAAGACTGAGCATGTTTAGCAGCAGCCTCGCGGTTCTTACGCGATAGATTTGGTCGCCCGCTCTCATCACCCGCATAGGGGTTTTTGGGCGCACGCACCATGAAGCGGATCGGCACGGCTGGCATATCAAAGGCTTTGCGAATGCCATTGACCAGATAGCGCACATACGTATCCGGCAATTGCGCCGCACGGCTTGCCAGCAGCACAAAGGTCGGCGGGCGGGCCTTGATTTGGGCAATATAGCGCGGCTTCACCCGTCGGCCGTCAACCGCAGGCGGCGGCTGCTTGGTGACGACTTCTTTCAGCCAGTCATTGAGGTCTCGCGTCTTTACACGGGCATTCCAGTCTTCATGCACATCCAGCACGGCGGGCATCAATTTATCGAGGCCACGACCAGACAAGGACGAGATCGGCACCAAAGGCGCACCACGCGTCTGCGGCAGGACTTTATCGGCCCGCTCTTGCAAGACGGCCAAGCGGGCTTGGGTATCTTCCACCCGGTCCCACTTTGCCAGCACATAGACAAGGCCACGGCCTTCGCGCGCGACCAGATCGGCAATCTGCAAATCTTGCTTTTCGAAAGCCTCGTCGGAATCCATCACCAGCAAGCAGATTTCGGCAAAGCGAATAGCGCGCAAGGTATCGGCGACCGATAGCGTCTCGAGTTTTTCTTGAACCTTGGCCTTCCGGCGCATCCCAGCGGTGTCGACCAAGCGCACGGGCCGTCCGTCCCACACCCAGTCCACCCCAATTGAATCGCGCGTGATGCCGGCCTCTGGCCCCGTCAAAAGGCGCTCTTCCCCGATCAAGGCATTGACCAGCGTCGACTTGCCCGCATTTGGACGACCAATGACGGCAATACGCAGCGGCAGATTATTCTCGCTGGCGGCAATATCGGTAAAGCCTAAGCCTTCTAAATCATCATCATCTTCGACAAATTCGCCCGTTTGCGGAGCCTCTTCCTCGGCCTCATCTTCGTCGTCAAATTCGTCTGCGACCACCGGCGCTGCTGCCCGGTCGCCCATCAATGTGAGGATGGCGGAATAGAGATCGGACATCCCTTCGCCATGCTCGCCCGAAATCGGGATGGGTTCGCCAAGCCCCAGCCCATAGGCTTCGATCACACCGGCGTCGGCCAGTTTGCCCTCCGCCTTATTGGCCGCCAGGATCACAGGCTTGCCAGAGCGGCGCAAAATATCGGCAAAGACTTCATCGATCGGGGTGATCCCTGCCCGCGCGTCGATCAGGAACAAGCACAAATCCGACTCTTGAATGCCGGCTTCGGTCTGAAGGCGCATGCGCGCTTCAAGGCTTTCATCCGCGGCGGTTTCAAAGCCTGCCGTGTCGATCAGTGTCAGGTCGAGATCGCCCAACCGACCGCTGGCTTCGCGACGATCGCGGGTGACACCGGGTGTGTCATCGACAATAGCGAGCTTGCGCCCAGCCAAACGATTGAACAGGGTGGACTTGCCAACATTGGGTCGACCAACGACCGCGATTTTGAGAGGTGCGGCCACGACCTATCGGACAGCCACAACAACGCCGTCATGGGTGTAGAAATACAACGTCCCATTGGCGATGGCGGGCGGCACGAAGATCGGTGCCTTTGCATCCCGGGTGAACAGCGTCGTGCCATCTTCGGGCTTCACCACTTCGATCTTGCCCAAGGAAGACGCCAGAACCAGACGCCCACCGACCATCACCGGGCCAGTCCAGGAAATCAGGTTCTTTTTCTTCTTCTCATTGCGATAGCTTGGCAATTGGCGGGTCCATTTGATTCCGCCTGTTTTCACATCCATCGCGACCAATTCGCCCGTGGTTGAGACAACATAGACGAAGTCGCCAGCGACCCAAGGCGTTTGGATCGAGGCAATCGCCTTTTCCCAAACGCGTGTGCCGGTCCGCAATTCAATGGCAGCAAACGTACCCGACTGGCTGGCAGCAAACACGATACCGCCAGCAACAACCGGACGCCCGGCAATGTCATTGATGGTGGACAGCGAATTGGAGGAGCCCGCGCGGGTCAAAGCTTCTGACCATAGTCTGCGACCATTGGCGGACAGATAGGCAATCACTTCACCTGAGGCAAAGGGGGCTACCAAGGTTTCGCCAACCAGAGCGGGGCTTGGGCTGGAGAGCATGCGGGCAGGCTCAGCAATCGCCGACTGGGTCCATTGAATACGGCCGGTGGCTGCTTCAACGGCAAACAATTCGCTGTCATTGCTGGTGACAAAAACCCGGCCACCCCCCGCCAAGGGCGAGGCATGAATGGGCGAGCCCGCGTCAATGCGCCAAGCCTCTTGCCCATTGTCGGCATTGAGGGCGACGAGATTACCAAAGCCAGTTGCCGCATAGACTTTGCCATCACCAAACGCGATCCCGCCGCCGATGGCGGTGCTCTCGTCGCGATTGAAGAAGCGACCGCGCGCTTTAGAAGCTGGCACTAGGGACTTCCGCCAAATCTCGCGGCCATTGGCCTGATCTACCGCATGAACGGTACTTTTGGAGTCAAAGACAAACAGCTTTCCGTCGGCAACGACGGGCGTGGCGGTGATCGCTCCGCGCGCACCAGCGCCCTGACCAATCTTCTTGCGCCAAACAATCGCCAGTGGGCCAGAGCCTGAGACGTTTTGCGGTGCATTGCTCGCCACGCCGCCAGCATTTGGCCAAGACGATAAGTCTTGCGCTTCTGGCACGGTGACGACCACGCTTTCAAGCGCCGGGTCCTTGGTCAATTGTTCTTCAAGGCCTAGTACCGAAATACGCTCTTTATCTTCGGCAATTGCGTTCTTTGCCCGATCCCCGCCAAAGGGCCACAGGCTCGAGGCCCGATCTTGTAAAGAGGCACAGCCCGACACCAAAACCAAGGCGCTGGTCGTGGCAAGGCCAAGCGAGCGCAGACGGCGCGACATAAAGGTCATAGACCATCTCCAGACTTTGGCTGTTCCGCAGGCGCGGGTGCAGCGGGTTCAGCCGCGGGTGCCGTACGGTTTTTTTCAATCGCTTTGATTTGACGCTGTTGGGCCTCAGTGATCGCCTTTTGACGGGCCATGCTGGCCTGACGCTCACGCTCAATCTGGGCCAAAACCTCTGGGGAGACCGCCCCACCTGCTTGTTGGCCGGCTGGCAATGGGGTTTCGATCACGCGGACATTGGGCGGAAGCTTGGTGCCGGGTGGCAGTTTAACGCCGGGAGGCAAACGCACGATGCGGGGATTTTCAGCTGTACCTTCGCCTTGCGCTTGGCCTTGAGCAGCTTGAGCTTGAGCTTGGGCTTGGGCGGCTTGCATTTGCGCCATTTGTTCGGGCGTCATGCCACCTTGGCCTTGCCCGGCTTGTTCGGGGATAACCATCGGAATCTTGGACGCGCTGGCAGCAGCATCAATCACCGCCATCGCTTGGCCTGCCCGAGCGCGCACGCCTTGGGGTGCAAGCGGGTCCATCTGCAACAGCGCGTAGCTGGAGCGTGCAGCAGCGGCGTCGCCAGACGACCAAGCAATCGCAGCAGCCAATTCACGCGCCAAAGGCGCAAACGCGCCCTTGCGGTCAATGATCGGCTTCAAACGCGCATTCATCTGATCCTTGGTTTCGCTGTCTGCCGCGATATAGGCCGCGCGCAGGCGCGCCAGATCAGCCAAATCCACATCCTTGATCTTTTTGGCAGCATCTTCATAAGCCACACGTGCTTCGGCAGACTTTGATTGTTCCTGCAGGACAGCGGCGCGTTGCAATAAGGCTTGGGCAGCAAAACCGGCGGGAGCAGTTTTCGCCAGCTCCGCGAGGCTTGCAGCCCCACCATTTAGGTCGCCTGCTTGCAGCTTTGACATAGCCGCATCATAAGCGACACCGGCCTTATCAACGGCTTTTGCCTGCTCGCTCTGCCAGAATTGCCAGCCTGCACTGCCAGCCAGTCCCAGAACAATGGCCCCGATGACAAAAGGGGCTGCCCGCTTCGCGAGGTTTTCCGCGGTCTCTTTGCGCAGCTCTTCTTCGGCTTCGCGAAATAAATCAGACACGCTCACTTCTCCATCGATTCTAAAGGCGTCTCAGACATGAGACTTAGTGTGATAACCTGTTGACGCTAAAGGTGGTGGTCACACAGGGCAAGGTTTGGGCTCGCGCGAAACTGCGACGATTTGAGGGCAAAAGCACTTAGGGCGCGCGTTTTAGCACATAGGTCTCCGCTTCGGCAGGAAATGTCCGCTCCCGCACGTCTTGTGCATAATGGGCCGCAGCCTGATCAATGACATTTCCAAGATCCGCATAACGGCGCACAAATTTCGGTGTCCAAGGGAACATGCCCAGCATATCATCGGTCACCAGGATCTGACCGTCGCATTTTGCAGAAGCCCCAATCCCAATGGTGGGTGCCCGAACGAGAGAGCTGACTTCGGCAGCAATATCTTCTGCAACCCCTTCCACCACAATGGCAAAAGCCCCTGCACGGTCTGCGGCTAAGGCCTCGCGCAATACGCGGTCGCGCTCTGCCTTGGTGCGGCCTTTGGCGCGAAAGCCACCGTCCACATTCATAGCTTGCGGGCGTAAACCGACATGGCCCATGACCGGGATGCCGCGATCAACCAAGAAGGCAATGGTATCAGCAATACCCTCGCCGCTTTCAACCTTTACGGCTTGGCAGCCCGTTTCCATCATGACGCGGCTGGCAGAACGCCACGCCACTTCATGGCTTTCTTCATAAGAACCAAACGGCAAATCGACGACGACCAAAGCCTGATTAGAGCCGCGCATCACGGCGCGACCATGCAAGATCATCATATCGAGTGTGACACCGACCGTAGAGCTAAGCCCATGGACAACCATGCCCAAACTATCGCCAACCAGCAGCACGTCCGCATGAGGGTCGAGCAAGCGCGCCATCGGGGCGGTATAGGCCGTCAAACAGACAACGGGCGACTTGCCCTTGCTGCCTGCGATGTCGCGCACAGTTTTGCGTTTGGTGGTTTCGGTTTGAGCACTCATGGCCGTGTCTCTACACCGAGGCGCGCGCAGGCTAAAGGCCCCGCGCCTAATCTGCTGCATTTGTCATGAAGGCCGCCAAAGCCGCCCGCGTGCACTTTAGACGTGAATCACGCGCCCATAGGCATCCAGCACCGCCTCATGCATCATTTCCGACAAGGTTGGATGCGGGAAGACGGTTTCCATCAATTGGGCTTCGGTCGTCTCTAAGGTCATGGCGATGCCATAGCCTTGGATCAGTTCGGTCACTTCGGTGCCGACCATATGGGCCCCCAAAAGCTCACCGGTTTTCTTGTCAAACACGGTTTTGACCATGCCTTCAGGCTCACCCAAGGCAATCGCCTTGCCATTGCCACTGAAGGGGAATTTGCCGACGCGGACGTCATAGCCCGCAGCTTTGGCCTTTTCTTCCGTCAAGCCAATGCTGGCGACTTGCGGGTTGGAATAAGTGCAGCCCGGAATGCGCGCGACATTGAGGGCATGGGGGTGGAGGCCTGCAATGGCTTCCACGCAGGAGACCCCTTCATGGCTGGCTTTGTGGGCGAGCCACGGCGCGCCCGTCAGATCGCCAATCGCATAGAGCCCTTTGACGTTCGTGCGGCCCATGGCATCGGTCACCACATGGGTGCGGTCGACGGTGACGCCAAGCTCTTCCAGACCCAAATTCTCAACATTGCCGACAATGCCAACCGCCAAAATGGCGCGATCGGCCTCGATGGTCTCAAGCTTACCGCCACTTTCGATGGTAGCTGTCACAGTGGAAGCTCCAGCCTTCAGCCCTTTTACCGAGGCACCCGTGATCAAGCGGATACCGCGCTTTTGAAAGGCCTTGGCGGCAAAGCCTGAAATCTCGGCATCTTCAACCGGCAGGATGCGGTCGAGGGCCTCCACCACGGTGACTTCGGAGCCGAGCGAGCGGAAGAAGCTGGCAAACTCAATCCCGATGGCACCAGAGCCAATGACCAGCAAGCGCTTTGGCATGGTGTCGGGCACAAGCGCCTCACGGTACGTCCAGATCAGCTTGCCATCCGGCACGAGGCCTGCGGCAGGAATGGTGCGCGCGCGGGCCCCTGTCGCCAGAATGACGTGCTTGGCTTGCAGGGTGCGGGTGCCGCCAGCGGCGAGGTCAACGGTGACGCCCGGGGCTTCTGTGCCCTTGGTAAGACGGGCCGTGCCGGCAATCACCTCAATCTTATTTTTCTTCATCAAATAGGTGACGCCGCCAGACAATTGTTTGGCCACTTTGCGTGAACGATCGACAATCTTCGACAAATCAAAGCTCGCGCCCGTCACCGACAAGCCATAGGCTTCGGCATGCTTGATGTTTTCATAAACATCGGCAGAGCGCAGAAGCGCTTTGGTCGGAATACAGCCCCAATTCAGGCAAATGCCGCCCAAATTCTCGCGTTCTACAATGGCGGTCTTAAAACCCAATTGGGTAGCCCGAATGGCGGCCACATAGCCCCCGGGGCCTGATCCAATTACGACGACATCCATAGTATCACTGGCCATCCAAAACTCCTGATCTCAGATCACTCTTTAGCCTGCTTTCGGTCCTGCTTGGAAGGCCTTGAGCTACCCGATACCGAATGCCCCCTTTACGCCATCGACGATGAACTGCGCCGCCAAGGCTGCCAGAATAATGCCGAAGATGCGGGTAATCATGGCAGCAACGGTCGCACCCATAATTTTGGTCAGCGGACCAGCCAACAGAAATCCAATGAGGCACAAGAGTAGGTTCACACCCGCCCCGGCCAAAACCATGCCTTGCTCTGCCAAATCCTTCGACTGGGCAAACAACAACATGATGGAGGCAATCGCACCTGGACCAGAGATTAGCGGGATGGCGAGCGGGAATACCGACACATCCTCAAATCGTTCTGGATGTTTTTGGGCTTCGGCCAACACCTTTTCATTGCGCTCTTCGCGCCGCTCGGTACGCTTTTCAAACAGCATGTCCACGGCGATCAAGAACAACAGCACGCCGCCCGCCAAACGAAAGGCATCCAACGAAACATGTAACTTGCCCAAGAGCCATTGGCCGCCAAAGGCAAAGCCGACCAGCACAATGGTTGCCACGCCGACCGACTTAAACGCCATCTTATTTTGCCACGCCCGCGAGGTGTGCTGGGTTAAGGTGGCAAACATGGGTGCGACCCCTGGCGGGTCGATCACCACAAAGAAAGTGACGAAGGCGGCGAGAAACAGTTCGAGCATGACCGACCTCTAACCCGCTTTGGGGTTGGGGTCATCCTCTAGCAAACAGTTACTTCACATGAGCTTTAACGACGTGGATCGTCAAAGTCCCGGCGGCGCGGCCGCACGTCTGGCAAAGCCGAAATCGGCCCTCGCCGGTCGACCAAAATGGCGCGCTCATAGCTGTCGCGCTCATGTCCCAAAAAGCGGGCCGCAGGCCTTTTTTGCCCGCGGCCGCTAGACCCCCCAAACCCAAACCAACCCATATCCGGAATCTCCGCTCCGATTGTTTTTATGGGTTTAGCTTAGTCGAGATTGGTTAATTCGGCCCCAGAGATCGTGGTTAAATAAATGTTACAAAACAACACTTGACCCAAGTCCTGATCTGAGTGTCATATCACCCAAGAATACAGTGAGACGTTCCAAGTATTCATGCCGTTGGGAGGAGTTTGTAATATGTCAAAGTTCGAGACTTATGAAGCGAAAGATGGTTTTCGTTGGCGCTTTAAAGCTACCAACGGGAATATTCTGGCGGATTCAAGCGAAGGCTATTCCTCAAAAGCCTCCCGAGACAACGGCATTGAACTCTGCCGCAAGGGTGAGCTGAAGTATGAGGTCTTTGAATCCAAGGGCCAATATTACTGGCGCGCCAAGTCAAAGAATGGCAACATCATTGCAGATGGCAATGAAGGCTATAAGGCCAAAGCAAGCTGTGAGAACGGCATGGAATCCTTCCAGCGCCAAGCGCCAGACGCGCCCGTCGTCGAAGTCGAATAGCGGTTCAAATGGCGTAAGGCAGGCCTAGCCTGCCTTACAGCATCAGGCCGATGGGCTCTTCAATCAGGCTCTTAAAGGCTGCAAGCCAAGCCGAGCCAATCGCCCCATCAACTACGCGGTGATCACAGGTCAGCGTGACGCTCATCACCGTCGCAATCGCCAAAGCGCCGTTTTTGACGACTGGGCGCTGTTCCCCTGCCCCAACAGACAAGATGCAGCCTTGCGGCTCGTTGATGATGCTCATAAAGCTCTTGATCCCCATCATGCCCAGATTGGAGATAGAGAACGTGCCCCCGGCATAATCTTCCGGCATCAGCTTCCGGTTGCGCGCCTTATCGGCCAAGCTCTTCATCTCATCAGAAATGGCGGCAAGGCCCTTGGTTTCGGCTTTGCGAATGACGGGCGTGATCAAGCCGCCATCAATGGCGACGGCCACCGCAATGTCTGCATGATGATGGATCAAGATCCCGTCTGACGTGTAGGACGCATTGGCCGCTGGCACGCGCTTACAGGCAAGCGCAGCCGCTTTAATCACCAGATCATTGACCGACACTTTCGCATTTTGCGCGGCACCGACTTGATTGAGCTGCTTGCGCAATTCCAACAATTTGTCGATTTCCAGATCAATATTGAGCGGGAAATGCGGCACATCGCGGAAGCTCTCGGTCATGCGGCGCGCAATTGTCCGGCGCATCCCATCCAAGGGCAGAACGTCATAGCTGCCGTCGGCATAAGGCAATGGGCTTGGCGCGCGCGGCGCAGAAGCTGGAGCTGGAGTTGGCGTGGGTGCTGCTGGTGCCGCACTGGCGGCTGCCTGGGGTGCTTGCCCGCGCGCAGCTTCCACATCTGCTTTGACGATGCGGCCATGCGGGCCAGTGCCGGTAACTTGGGCCAAGTTGATGCCAGCCGCTTCGGCAATGCGCTTGGCAAGTGGTGATGCCATGATACGACTAGCGTCACTTGCCGCAGGTACGGCTGCGACAGGCGCGGCGGCTGGTGTTGGATTAGGCGCAGCAACGGGGGCCGCAGCAACTGGGGCTGGCGCGGCAGGTGCGGCGGATGGGGCTACGCCCTCGCCTTCAATGCGCGCAATCACGGCATTGACCTTTACGCCTTGGGTGCCTTCGGCGACTAAAATCTCCAGCACTTTGCCTTCATCGACCGCCTCGACTTCCATCGTCGCTTTATCGGTCTCGATCTCGCACATCACGTCGCCAGACTTCAGCACGTCGCCAACTTTCACATGCCATTTCGCCAACACGCCCTCTTCCATCGTCGGGGACAAAGCGGGCATCAAAATGTCGATAGCCATGGGCAAATTCCTCAGCGATTGGTGACGGCGCGGGCGGCCGCGACGATATCTGCCGCATTCGGCAAGGATAGTTTCTCAAGATTGGCCGCATAGGGCAGCGGTGTATCCTTTTGGTGGACACGCACAGGGGGTGCATCCAGCCAGTCAAAAGCCCCGTCAATGACGCAAGCAATCACTTCTGCGCCGACACCCATCGGCCCCCAACCTTCTTCCGCCGTGACCAAGCGATTGGTCTTTTTGACCGAAGCGATGATGGTTTCCGTGTCGAGTGGGCGCAGCGTGCGCAAGTCGATAACTTCGGCCGAAATGCCCAAAGCTGCCAATTCTTCCGCCGCCTGCAGCGCAAAGCCTACCATGCGCGAATGGGCGGTAATGGTCAGGTCTGTGCCTTCACGACGCACTTTCGCTTTGCCAATCGGTACAACCCAGTCATCGCCTTCGGGTACGTCAAACTCAATGCCATACAGAAGCTCATGTTCAAGGAAGACGACAGGGTTTGGATCGCGAATAGCGGCTTTCAATAGGCCCTTGGCATCGGCAGCATCATAGGGCGCGATCACTTTCAGGCCCGGCACATTGCCGTACCAACTTGAATAATCATGGCTGTGCTGGGCACCGACGCGCGAAGCTGCACCATTCGGCCCCCGGAAGACAATTGGAGCGCTGATCTGGCCGCCAGACATATAATGTACTTTAGCGGCAGAATTGATAATATGATCAATAGCTTGCATCGCGAAGTTCATCGTCATGAACTCTACAATAGGCTTGAGGCCGGCCATAGCAGCACCCACGCCCATGCCGGCAAAGCCATGCTCGGTGATCGGCGTATCAATCACGCGGCGGTCGCCAAATTCTTCTAAGAGGCCACGGCTGACCTTATAGGCACCTTGATACTGGCCAACTTCTTCACCCATCAGAAAGACGTCAGGGTCGCGGCGCATTTCTTCGGCCATCGCGTCACGCAGCGCATCGCGCAGGGTCACCTTTACCATCGCCGTGCCGGGTGGAATTTCTGGATCGGTCAAGATTACGGGCGCAGCGGCGGCCATCGGTGCGGGCGCTGCGACTGGTGTCGGCGCTGGTGCTGCAGCCACCGGTGCTGGCGCTGGCGCAGCGACTTCATCCTCACTCGAAATGCGTGCAATCGGCGTATTGACCTTCACACCTTGACTGCCTGCAGCCACCAACAAGGCTTCAACCACACCTTCATCGATGGTTTCGACTTCCATCGTGGCCTTATCGGTTTCGATCTCGGCAATAACGTCACCTGATTTGACCGTGTCACCGACCTGCACCAGCCATTTGGCTAACGTGCCTTCCTCCATAGTCGGAGAGAGTGCGGGCATGAGGATTTCAATCGACAAGGCAGGCTCCATATTGGTTGGATCAGGTTGGGCCTGCCGGTGACAGGCCCTTCCTCTTCATCGTGTGCAACAGGGGCGACTAAACGCCCCTGTTCTTAAAAACCCAAAACGGGTTGCTTACTTCTTCTTCGCTTTGCCAGCTGGTGCTTTTGCCGGCGGAGCCTTCTTGGCAGGCGCACGACCCATTTCTGGGGGAGCCAACAAGCCACCTGGTTTTTGATGTTCGTTCAATTGGAAACGAACAGCCGCATACTCTTTTTCAAACGCCGTTTTGCCGGGCTGGAACACCGAATTAACGCCATCTTGGACCACTTTTTGGATGACTTCATAATCATCCTGACCATTGTCCTGACGGCAGGTGCGCACTTGATTGATGCGGTCTGGCATAGCGCGCAATTCGTCCAACAGCGCATTAAAGCCATTGCGGGTGTTCGATTGGGCAAACGACTCCGCAGTCATGGTGCCGAGGGCCGCAGGGCATGAAGACGTATATTGTGGCTGGGCTGCTGAACCCGTCAAATTGCCGATGAACCGACCTTTGGGTTCTGTCCAAGCCGAAAGGGCCGCTTGGGGGGCCTCAACTGGGGCAACTTCACCCTTTTTTTGCTTCGGTGCCTTTGGTGCAGGCAGTTTGCCGATACGTTCAATATTGCCCGTCGCCGCGGCGTTCATGGCGTTGAAGGCTTTAGCTTCTTCATTCGCTGCGTTGGACAAATAGTCGCCCAAATTGATCCGAATGGCTTCGATGTCGCGGCGCGCATTCTCAACCAAGCAGTCCTCATAGGCGTCCCACTTTTCGCGGACCGCTTCAAAGCGACGCTTCTCGCCTTCAACATAGGTGCGGCTGGTGCTTTCTTGAATGGCTGCGGCATCCATGTCGAACTTAAAGGCTGGGCAGCTTGGGGTGTAGACGAGGCTATCGATCTTGCCGCCGCTGAAATTGCCCGCATGCACTGGGATGCTGCTGGTCGTAGGTGCAGGTGCCGCGGTGGGCGCTGCAGCTTGTGCAAACGCAGGCACGCCGCCGAATTGGACCCCAATTGCAGCAACAAGGCCAATGGCAGCAGTGGCGATGAGTGTGGTCTTCATGGCTTTCATCTTGTTTTCTCCCACAAGGGGCCTGCCTTTTGGCTTAGGCCTCAACATAAATGTGACGCATCAACTCTGAAGGGTCGGGCTCTGGGCTTGTTTGAGCGAAATCGGCAGCATCGGCTACTATTTCTTTCACGTCCTTGTCGATCGTCTTCAGGTCTTCTTCAGTAAACAACCCATTTTCCAAGCCATAGTGGCGCATGTGCTCAATGGGGTCGCGGGTATCGCGCACCTGCTTTGGCTCATCTTTGGGGCGATATTTAGCCGGATCGGACATGGAATGGCCACGATAGCGATAGGTCTTCATTTCCAAAAGGAATGGACCCTTGCCGGAACGTGCATGCTCTAATGCGCGCTCTGCGGCTTTGCGCACGGCCAAAACGTCCATGCCATCGACTTCTTCGCCGACGATTTCAAAGCTGATACCGCGCTTGAACAATTCAGTCTCAGCCGAAGCGCGCGCCACGCTGGTGCCCATGGCATATTGGTTGTTCTCGATGACATAGACGACTGGCAAACGCCACAGGCTTGCCATGTTGAAACTCTCATAGACCTGGCCTTGGTTGGCCGCGCCGTCACCAAAGTAGGCGACCGAGACTGACTCGTTGCCGCGATAACGATTGGCGAGCGCTAGACCGGTACCCAGCGCAACTTGCGCGCCCACAATGCCATGCCCGCCATAGAAATTGGCCTCTTTCGAGAACATATGCATTGAGCCGCCCTTACCGCGCGACGAGCCACCAATGCGCCCAGTCAATTCTGCCATGATCTCGCGCGGGCTCATGCCACAAGCCAGCATATGACCATGATCGCGATAGCCGGTGATGACTTGATCGCCTGGCTTTTGCGCAGCTTGCATGCCGACTACAACGGCTTCTTGGCCAATATAGAGGTGGCAGAAACCAGCAATCAAACCCATGCCATAAAGCTGGCCAGCGCGCTCTTCAAAGCGGCGGATCAACAGCATATCGCGATAATAGGCGAGCGCCTCGTCGCGATTGACTAAGTTTGATGGAGAAACAGCAGCGGACCCGGATGATTTCTTGGCAGCCATCGATGCGTACAACCCTTCTCAGAACACGATATCCATAGGCAGAAGCGGGCCAGACGTCCAGTTGCGTTCACGGATTGGGGGTCTGCGAAGATGCAGAAGGTCCCGCAACGGCTGCTGCTTTTGGCAATGTCATCGTAATATCGTTCGGCCCTACCAGCCCCAATTGAGACATGGCGCGCTCTTCCACATAGTCCGAATCAACTTGGCCAGCCTGATAACGCGCCAACTTGCGCTCCAGCTCAGCCCGCTGCTTCACCAGATTATCGCGCTCGGCAATCAAACTGTCGGCCCGCTGTACATAGGAGTGCCACGACAGCACCCCCTGCTGGCCGACAAAAAAGTGCACAGCAAAATAAACCAACACCCCTGAGAACAGGAAAGTTGAGATACGTATGCCCTTTAAGAATGCCATACCGACAATGCCTTTTGGTGGCGTGGCCGCTCGTTGCTGAGCCCACGCCATCTTGTGCCTAAACTTGGTAAACCAAGTGTTAGCAAATTACCCGTGGGCGATTTTCAAAGCACCATGGCCGGCAAAGACCGCTTGGCCTTCCAACATTTCTTCGATGCGGATCAATTGGTTGTATTTGGCTGTCCGATCCGAGCGCGCCAAAGAACCGGTTTTGATCTGACCACAATTGGTCGCCACTGCCAGATCGGCGATGGTTGAATCTTCGGTCTCGCCCGAGCGGTGCGACATCACCGAGGTATAGCCATTGCGGTGCGCGATTTCGACGGCATCCAAAGTCTCGGACAAGGTGCCAATTTGGTTGACCTTCACAAGGATGGAATTAGCCAAGCCATCGCGAATGCCTTGCTGCAGACGGGCAGGATTGGTCACGAACAAATCATCGCCGACCAATTGGCACTTCTTGCCCAAGAGATTGGTCAGGGCAGCCCAACCCACGAAATCATCTTCGGACATGCCATCTTCGATCGAGACAATGGGGAATTTGTTGACGAGGCCTTCGAGATAGTGCGCCATTTCTTCTGGGGCCAAGGTCTTACCCTCACCCACCATGGCATATTTGCCGTCTTTGAAGAATTCCGTGGCCGCGCAATCCAGCGCCAGCGCTACATCTTCGCCGGGCTTATAGCCAGCCTTTTCAATCGCCTGCATGATGACGCTCAAGGCTTCTTCAGCAGAGGACAGATTTGGCGCAAAGCCGCCTTCATCGCCAACATTGGTGCTGTGACCGGCATCTTTCAGCAGCTTCTTCAGCGTATGGAAGATTTCAGAGCCCATGCGCACGGCTTCGCCGAACGTGTCCGCACCCAGCGGCATGATCATGAATTCTTGGATGTCGATTGGATTATCAGCATGAGCCCCACCATTGATGATGTTCATCATTGGTACGGGCAACACGCGCGCATTCACCCCGCCGACATATTTGTAGAGTGGCTGGCTGGCCGCTTCAGCCGCTGCTTTCGCAACAGCCAAAGAGACGCCGAGGATGGCATTGGCACCAAGGCGCGACTTATTCGGCGTGCCATCCAGCTCGATCAGAATATCATCGATGTGGCGCTGATCTTCAGCTTCAAAGCCTTCCAGCGTCTCAAAAATCTCGCCATTGACGGCCTCGACAGCGTCCAGAACGCCTTTGCCCAAATAGCGCGAGCTGTCGCCGTCGCGCTTTTCAACCGCTTCATGTGCGCCGGTCGATGCGCCCGATGGCACCGCAGCGCGACCGAAAGAGCCGTCTTCGAGAATGACGTCAACTTCAACAGTCGGATTGCCACGGCTGTCTAAAATTTCACGGCCAACGATATCGATAATTGCGGTCATAAGGGGCTCCACCAATCTGGCTGCAGCGTGAGGCTATCCATCACCTGCGTTCACCCAAGCGCGTTAGCGCGACCGCGCGCGCAAAGCTAGGCTAAAGACGCAAACAGCCTATGCTAGACTGCAAGCTTGAGGGGCTGGACCTTGGGCTTCAGGCTGGCGCGCATCAACATCATGGCGCTGGCAAACAGGATCGCACCCAAGCCTTGATGCGCAATGCCCAGAAGCACGCCTTCCACTTGCGGCGGCGCCCAATGACCAAATCCGATCAATGTCGAAATACCCAGCAGCATTTGGCACACGACCAAAATCGCCACGGCATGGCCCCACACGACGACATCGCGCTGACTCGAACGACGGGTTTGCAGCCAGACCAAGATCATCGCGATCCCAATGCCATAGGCCCCAAGGCGGTGGTTGAATTGGATGGTGGAGGTATTCTCGACAAAATTGCGCCACATCGGGCTTAATGCCGCATAGTCTTTCGGATAAAGACCACCCGCAAAGGTCGGCCAATCATTATTGATCAGGCCCGCATCGGTGCCAGCAACAAAAGCACCCAAAACGATTTGGAACGCGAGGAATACAACAAAGCCAATCGCCCAGGGTGCCACTTTCGCATCGCCGTGCTGGGGTTGTTTGGGGACGAATAAATCCAGCGCGGTCCAGAGTGCCAAGCTCATCAGCAAGATCGCCAAGGAAAGATGGGTCGCCAAACGATAAGCGGCCACGTCCAGACGGTCACCACTCAAACCGGAACTGACCATCCACCAGCCGATAAAGCCTTGCAGGCCACCCAAGGCGAACATCCCAATCAGCCACGGCGTCATGCTGGAGCGCAAATGCCGCATCACGGCAAACACGATCAGCGGCACCGCAAACGCCAAACCAACCACGCGGCCTAAGAGGCGATGCGCCCATTCCCACCAGAAAATAAACTGAAACTCACTCAGGCTCATGCCCTTATTTTGCAGCTTATATTCAGGGATCTGGCGATATCGCTCAAACTCTACCGCCCATTGTTCCGCATTGAGCGGTGGGATCGCGCCATGGATGGGAGACCAATGCGTGATCGACAGGCCAGAATCTGTCAGCCGCGTCGCGCCGCCGACAATGACCATGCACAAAACCAAAAAGGCGATGAACATCAACCAGCTACCGACGCGAACATCATAGATGCGCTGACGCTGCTCTGGCAGGGTCATTTGGCTACGCAGATTGGAAACAGGCAATACCTTGGTCATGACAGCTTGGCGTCCTAAGTAGCGGTACAGTTAGTTGGCCGGCGCACCTTGGCAAGGGCCAGCAATGACCCAACTGACCAGTCACAGCGACGTGGTTTGCGGCGCGGCCTGCTTACAGGTTAAAGAGGCCTAACATCAAGGGAGAAGCATGTGAAAGCGACACATCGACGCGCCATTGGAATCACACTGACACTGGTGGTCTTGGTGGTTTATTCCTTCTTTGCAGCTTCCGTTGGTGCCTTGTTTGCAGACAAGCCTTGGTACGCCCAGATCAGCTATTTTGCCGTCGCCGGCCTCGCTTGGGTATTCCCGCTCTATCCAGTTTACATGTGGATGCGCAAACCAGACCCGGATGAAGCTGCAGCCGAAAAGCCACCCGAAGCCGCCGCCGTGCGCAAGCGGGGCTGATCGATCAATTTTGTAATTTGGGGTGAAAATGGTCGGAGCGGCGGGATTCGAACCCACGACCCCTTGTCCCCCAGA
>NZ_JBMLTR010000169.1:0-2182 GCF_049239865.1 Aquidulcibacter sp. | reverse complement strand
CGGGCTTGGCCTTTTTGGGCGCGTCGGCCGGGTTTGGCGTCTTGGTTTTGAACTTGCAGATATCGGCGATGCCACACCGCCAACAAGCTGGCTTACGGGCATCGCAGACATAGCGACCATGCAGGATTAACCAGTGATGTGCACCCTTCTTGTACGCGTCCGGTGTTACCCGTTCCAGCACTGCTTCAACCTGATCTGGATTTTTTCCAGGCGCGAGACCTGTCCGGTTTGAGACGCGAAAGATATGCGTATCTACGGCGATGGTGGGTTCGCCAAACGCTTCGTTGAGAACCACATTGGCGGTCTTGCGACCAACGCCTGGCAATTCGGTTAGGGCCTCACGGTTCCGGGGCACCTCACCGCCATATTTCTCGAGCAACAATTCTGACAAGGCGATGACGTTTTTTGCCTTGTTGCGCCATAGGCCGATGGTCTTGATATAATTAGCAACGCCTTCTTCACCCAACGCCACCATTTTCTCCGGCGTATCAGCCACCGCAAACAGGCGTTTGGTCGCTTTATTCACGCCTACATCGGTCGCTTGGGCCGACAGCGCCACGGCGACAACCAGCGTATAAGGGTCCGTATAATCCAGCTCGGTTCGCGGATCGGGTCGCTCTAGTGCCAATTGCGCATAGAGGGCTGCAATCTCGGCGGCTTTCAGTTTGGATTTTACAATTTTTGCTTTCGTGGCCATGGCCCCGCCATAGCCAATTGCGACGAGCCCCGCTAGCCCCTTCAAAAAACCTGCAACCTTCTACATTCTCGAACTGTGCTTTGTGATCGTTTGCGCTAGCTTAGGCACCATGAGCCTGTCGATCACCGCCCTTTCAGTTGCCCCTGAGTTTGACCAGCGCGACGCCATTTACATGGACGCTGTGCTTCGTCCGAACCGATCTCTATCCAACCATGGCTTTCGCATCGTTATGCTGTCCCTCGCGGCCATGAGTTTCTTTTCGGGTCTAGCGTTTCTCTCCATTGGCGCTTGGCCAGTCATCGGCTTTTTCGGATTAGATGTCATTTTGGTCTATTTGGCCTTTAAGGTGAATTTCAAAGCCGGTGCACGCGAATGCGAGACGGTGAAGGTGAGTGCCGCCCAAGTAGCAATTTCTAAGACGTGTCACCGTGGCAAAATTGGGTGGTGGCGCGTTAGCCCCAGTTTTGCCCGTGTTATTGTGGATGAAGTCAACGAATATGAGACTCAAGTGACCTTGTCCGCCGGCGGGGCCAGCCTGCCCTTAGCAACCTGCCTCTCGTCGCATGAGCGTATTGAGTTTGCAGCAGCCCTTAAAGAAGCGCTAGAACAAGCGCGCAGCGAGCGCTACCCGACTGAAGTGACTGTTTGAAAGGTCTCAAGATGGAATATCTGCACACCATGATCCGCGTCGGCAATCTGGACGCCGCCTTAGATTTCTTTTGTGGCGGCTTGGGACTGGTCGAGTTGCGCCGGACCGAGAACGAGAAGGGCCGCTTCACCTTGGTGTTTCTCGCAGCCCCGGTAGATGCCGAACGCTTCAAGTCGCAAGGCGAGGCCCCACAAAGCGGCCTGCCAGGTGGCCTGCCCATGGTGGAACTGACCTATAATTGGGATGAGCATGCCTATGATGGTGGGCGTAATTTTGGCCATTTGGCTTATCGCGTCGATGACATCTATGGCCTGTGTGCGCATCTGGCCGCCCGTGGCGTGATCATCAACCGGCCACCGCGGGACGGCTATATGGCTTTCGTGCGTTCGCCCGACGGGATTTCAGTCGAACTCTTGCAGCGAGGTGCCGCTTTGGCGCCGCAAGAGCCTTGGACAAGTGCGCCAAACATCGGCTCATGGTGAGGTAGTTGAACTATATCCGCACACAACAAACATGATGATATTTGGGGAGGCTGGCGCGATGCAGAGACGATTTTTGGCTTGGTTCTGGGTGGCTTTGGCTGGCCTAATGATGGGGGCCTGCAGCCGAGATTTGCCGCGAGCAGTTGCTGAGGCGCGCTATACGTCGCCAACTTCGCAATTCATCAATATCAGCGACGGTGTCCGTTTGCATGTGCGGAACGAAGGAAAGCGCGATGCGCCGGTCCTGATCCTTGCCCACGGCTCAAATGCTTCCCTCCATACCTGGGAGCCTTGGGTCGGCCAGCTCAAAGACAATTGGCGCGTGATCAGCTTTGACTTCCCGGCCCATGGCCT
>NZ_JBMLTR010000168.1:0-4340 GCF_049239865.1 Aquidulcibacter sp. | reverse complement strand
AGCGGGGGGACGACGCCAGTCCGGATGTGCTGCATCCATGAGTGGCAAGATAGACACATTCCAAAACAAAAGCAAGATTAAAAGTATTTAATTGTTGCGTGTGACTCAATTGTCACAATTCCGCGAGCTTTAGCTTTTGGGATCGTATTTGCGGGTGGGGCCTGGGGTGGCAAACAGGCTCTGCTTGATCGCGGCACCAGTAGACGCTTCGACCAAGCGCACGCGCGTCACGCGGCCTTGACGGTCGGCAATCGCCCATTCGCGCAATTGATTCGCCGTGTCGTCATAAATGATGGTCAATTCACCATCGGCCTGACGGGCCTTGTCGCGCACCGCCATAATCGTCATCCCGCCGCGCTTTTCCACGCCGGAGACCAGCACGTCCTTTTCCAAGCTCACATTCGCTTTGAGGAGGAAATAGAGCGGAGTCTTGCGCAGGGGGTAGCGGTCGGTCGTGCGCAAGCGGCGATCTTGCAGGCTGACCGTCGCGCCATCGGAAATCAGCAAAAGCGGCGAGGGCGCGTCATATTCAAACCGCACCTTCCCGGGCCGCTGCAACCAGAAACGCCCTCCGACCGTGCTGCCGTCTGGATTGGTCTGCAGGAACCGGCCCTGTATGCGGGTGATCGCATTGATCGACTGAGTCAGCGAGGCAATCGCAGCGGTGCGCTGGGCACCCGAAAGGGCTTGCGCTTGCGCCATGGCTGGCAACAGGCCGATGAGTCCGGCAAGAAGTAGGTGACGTCTGTTCATAGCTACCCTTTAGCTTTCCGATACGGCGATTTTGCGGCCAAGCCTAAAAGGTGACTGCGACTGAGTTCAGTCTCCACGTCACCCGTGATCGGGCAGCAGGATCTCGCGCTTGCCGGCATGGTTGGGTGGGCTGATCATGCCTTCTTGTTCCATGCGTTCAATCAAGCTGGCGGCGCGATTATAGCCCAAGGATAGGCGGCGCTGCAGGTAGGAGGTTGAGGCCTTGCGGTCGCGCGCCACAATGGCGACGGCGCGGTCGAACAAGTCATTGCCAGAGCCTGCCATGCCGTCCAGATCGGCCCCGTCGGCATAGGGATTGTCCTCGTCGGCATCGGCCGTGATTTCGTCGAAATACTCAGGTGCGCCTTGCGCCTTCAGGCTGGCGACGATTTCTTCCACTTCCTTGTCGGCGACAAACGGGCCATGCAAGCGGCGCATTTTTCCGCCTTGCGCCATGTAAAGCAGATCGCCTTGGCCCAAGAGCTGTTCGGCACCTTGTTCACCCAGAATGGTGCGGCTGTCGATCTTCGAGGTCACAGAATAGGAGATACGGGTCGGGAAGTTGGCCTTGATTGTGCCGGTGATCACATCGACCGATGGGCGTTGTGTCGCCATGATCAAGTGAATGCCTGCCGCACGGGCCATTTGCGCGAGGCGCTGCACCGCGCCTTCGATGTCCTTGCCCGCAACCAGCATCAGATCGGCCATTTCGTCGATCACCACAACGATATAGGGCATATGGTCGAGTTCGAATGTCTCGGTCTCATAGATGGGCTTGCCGGTTTCACGGTCCCAGCCTGTTTGCATGGTGCGCGAGAAGGTCTCGTTCTTGGCTTGGGCTTCAGCCGCGCGCTGGTTATAGCCACCAATATTGCGCACGCCGATCTTCGACATTTTACGGTAGCGATCTTCCATCTCCCGCACCGCCCATTTGAGTGCGGCGACAGCCTTTTTCGGGTCGGTCACAACCGGGGCGAGCAGATGGGGAATGCCGTCATAGACCGACAATTCCAGCATTTTAGGGTCGATCATGATGAAGCGGCACTGCTGCGGCGTCATCTTATAGAGAAGCGACAGGATCATCGCATTGATGCCAACCGACTTACCCGAGCCGGTGGTGCCTGCGATCAGCAAGTGGGGCATACGGGCAAGGTCGGCCACCGAAGGCTCGCCGCCAATGGTTTCGCCCAGTGCCAGAGGCAGCTCTTGGCGACCACTTTCATAGTCATTGGTGGATAAGAGATCTCGCAGATACACTGTCTCGCGCCGCGCATTGGGGAGTTCGATGCCGATGGCATTGCGGCCGGGCACTACGGCGATGCGGCAGGCTTGCACCGACATTGAGCGCGCCACATCATCAGCCAAACCGATAACGCGGGCCGATTTCACCCCGGCTGCAGGCTCCAGCTCATACAGGGTGACGACAGGGCCAGGGCGTACGTTGAGGATTTCACCCTTCACGCCAAAGTCGCTCAACACCGTCATCAGCAGGCGGGCATTTTGCTTGAGGCCTGCCTCATCATGATGGGCAACGCGCGGCTTTGGCTTGGCGAGCAAGTCGAGGCGCGGCAGTTCGAAGTCTGGCCCGGCAGGATACATGGGCAGGACGCCTTGGGCTTCACGGCCGGCGCGCTCGGATTGCTTGGGGCTTTTGGGCCGCTCTATCGGGATATCGCCAGCGGGATAGCCGGGCGCTTCATAGGTGGTGGTATGGACCTCTGGCTCCCGCCAGACATCGCGCGCCACACCGGCCTTGGATTCTGTCGGGGCAAAGCGGGCGGCGATCGAGGCCACATCATGGGGATCAATGTCACGCGAGGTCACGGGCCGCTCAGACTTTTTGCGGGCGCTGGAGACTGGTTTGCGCGCGGGGGCTTTGGCCCCACCAAAGCGCGCCATCACATCATCGGCAGCAACCCGCAGGCTGGCCCAGCCATAAGTAGCTGCATCAATGGCCGCATCGATATCATTCCGCTTCAGCTGCATCGCGACGATGCCGCAGGCAATCGCCACGGCAAAAGCGATTACGGCACCAAAGCCTTCACCGCTTTGCGCGCCGGCAAACGGCATAGCGAGTATGTGCAGGATGCTATCACCAATCAGGCCACCAAGGCCTGTTCGCATCGGCCAAGATGGCGCATGGGGCAGGCCCGATACGGCCGCGGCAAACATCACAACACCAAGGGCTGCCAGCCAAGCGCGAAGGCGCAAACGCGGCACACCACCAGGGCCTCGCAGCAAGGCCAGGAAACAAAAGGCAATCAGGGCCAAAAGCGCGGGGATGATGGCGATGCCAAGCAGTTGCAACACAAAGTCGGCCAAATTGGCACCAGGTTCGCCCAGCCAATTGGAGGTCTTGTCGCTGCCCGACACATTCCAACTGGGGTCTTGCGCATTAAAGGTCATGGTCGCGAGGCTCATGACGGTACCGCCAAGAATGCCAGCGCCCAACAGCCCATCACGCGTCACGCGCTGGCGCCAATGCAAGGTATCCAATTTTGACCGTGTGCGCGCACCCATGTCACAATCCCATAAGCCAATAGCGAAGGGCCTCAGGGGCCTAGCTTCCTAAGGGATACAAAGGGTTTGCGTGGTTATCACCGAGTTAAATTAACTCTTTTTTTCTGAAATTAGAGGTCGTGATTCTCAGTTTCCCGCACAGGCATCCATAAAGCTGGCCAATTCGACGTCTAAGTTCGTTACGCCATCGGCATCATGGGTGGCCAAAAGGACATGGACTTTGGCATAGACGTTGAACCACTCCGGGTGATGATCCATCTGCTCTGCCTTCAAGGCCACACGTGTCATCCAGCCAAAAGCCTGTTTGAAGTCGGCGAAATTATAGGTTTTTTCAATCGCGGCACGCCCGGCAACTTCTTGCCAGCCTGAAAGTTTGGCGACCGCTTCGTCGGGGGTGAATTTAGTTAAATCGCGCGCCATGGCGTCCTCGCATCACATTCTACTTACAAAAAACCCCTCCCAAATCTGGAAGGGGTTTTGATTGGTTTAGGCTGGGGAAGGTTCCGGACCAGTTGAGGTTGTCCCCCCACTTTTCTTGCCAATGGTTGGCAAGGCAGAAGAAGGTCCAGCAGGTGGGCGTGTCACGGCATCGTCGCGCTTGATGGAGCCACCTTCGAGCAAGGTTTTGATTTCCTCGCCTGACAGGGTTTCAAATTCCAACAAGCCCTGCGCCAAGACTTCCAAATCAGCTCGACGCTCGGTCAAGATGCGGGTTGCTTCCGCATTACCCCACTCGACAAGGCGACGAACCTCTTTGTCGATGGTTTGAGCGGTGGCTTCCGACACATTTTGCGTGCGCGAGACTGAGTGGCCCAAGAAGACTTCTTCTTGGTTCTCACCGTAAGCAACCGTACCCAATTCGTCTGAGAAGCCCCAACGGGTGACCATCGCACGGGCCAAGCGGGTTGCTTGCTCGATGTCGGACGAGGCACCCGAAGTGATGGCGTCCTTGCCAAAGATCAATTCCTCGGCGACGCGACCACCCATCATAACGGCCAAGCGGCTCATCATTTGGCGATAGCTAAAGGACAATTTGTCCCGCTCTGGCAATTGCATCACCATGCCCA
>NZ_JBMLTR010000167.1:0-4074 GCF_049239865.1 Aquidulcibacter sp. | reverse complement strand
AACGGGGCAAGACCACCAAAGGCACGCTCAACTTGGTCTTCGATCTCGGCCTCATTCAAGGCCCCCGAGACAGCGACAAGCATGCTGGATGGGGCATAGGTGCGGCTGCGGAAGGCATTGATGGCGTCTTGATCAATGGCGGCAAGGCTGGCCTCATCGCCCAAAATCGGGCGGCCTAAGGCGTGATCTGGAAAGGCTGCAAATTGGTGCAAAACCCCGCAGCGGTCCTCTGGATCGTCAAAGGCTTCACCGATCTCCTGCAGCACAACCCCTTTTTCAAGCGCCAGATCTTCTGGCCGCAAATGGGGCTTTAAGACGAGGTCTGCCGTCAAGCCCAGCGCAAAGGACGCATCCTCGGCGAGGCAACGCGCGAAAAAGCCCGTGCGCTCATAGCCGGTTGCGGCATTGAGATAGATGCCGCGTCCTTCGGCCTCTTCGGCCAAGCTGCGCGCATCGCGACCACCGGCACCCTTAAAAACCAGATGCTCCAGCAAATGGGCGATGCCATTTTCGCGCATCGTCTCCGCCCGCGTGCCAGCCTTCACCCAAACACCCACACAAGTGCTGGCCAGACCCGGGATCGGGTCCATCAGCACGCGCACACCATTGGAGAGGGTCTTTAAGGTCGCAGCGCTCATGCCGGGGTGCCGATATGGGCGCGAATATAGGCTTTGACGGCGGCCACATCGGCCGGCAGCTCCACCATCACTTCTTTCCGGTCGAGAAGATCGGCGCAATGGCGGGGCAGGTCTGGGGCTTGGCCTAAGATGGATTCAACGGTCTCTGGGAACTTCGCCGGGTGCGCGGTCGCCAGCAAGACGCGTGCGCCCGTGATCTCATCCTCACCAAAGCGGGCACGCCAGCCCACGGCTGTATGCGGGCACAAGACTTCGCCTGTCTGCTCATAACAATCGGCCAAGGCCCAACGGGTTTCTTGGTCGTCCACGCCAAAGGCGTCAAAATGCTGTTTCAGCATGGCAAGGGCGGGTGCGGGAATGTCGAATGAACCACTTTGGGCAAAGCCGTCATAGAGCTTTTTCAGAACCGCGGCATCGCGACCCAGCGCTTCAAAGACGATGCGCTCAAAATTGCTGGCCACACTTATGTCCATGGCGGGGCTTAAGGTCGCCAGGCTGGCGGCGGACTTGGCATAGGTGCCGGTCTCGAAAGCTTTGGCGATGCCGTCATTCGCATTGGTGGCAATCATGATCCGGCCGATGGGCGCGCCAATCATTTTGGCAACATAGCCTGCCAAAGCATCGCCGAAATTGCCGGAGGGAACGGTGAAATTGACTGGACCAGCCGCACTCAACGCCGCAGAGGCCACGACATAATAGACCGATTGCGCCATGATGCGGGCCCAATTGATCGAGTTCACGGGCGACAACGCCACTTCTTTCGCAAACGCTTTATCCGCAAACATGGATTTGACGAGGGCTTGGGCCGTATCGAAATCGCCATCAATATTCAGGGCATGAACATTGTCGCCGCCCGAAGCCGTCATGAAGCGGCGCTGAACATCGGAGACGCGGCCCTTAGGCATCAGGACAAACAAGTCCACCCGGTCGGTCTCTTTCAAGGCCTCCACGGCTGCCCCGCCTGTGTCGCCAGACGTCGCGCACACAATGGCCAAGCGCGCATCACGGCGTTCCAGCGTAAGGCTATAAAGCCCAGCCAAAAGCTGCATCGCAATGTCCTTGAAGGCAAGCGACGGCCCGTGGAACAATTCCAAAATATAGTCGCCTGGCCCCACTTGCTGCACGGGGGTCACGCCCGGATTGGCCCATTGGCCACCATAGGCTTCTTCGGTCAGGCCAATAGCCTCTTTCATGGTGAGGTCTTGGCCCGCAAAGAGCGACAAGATCGCTGCGGCGGTATCGGCATAGGGGGCGGTTGCGGCGGCGCGAATTTGCTCCGCACTCAAGTGTGGCCAGCTTTCTGGCACATAGAGGCCACCATCTGGCGCAAGGCCGGTCAGAAGCGCGTCAAAGAAAGAAACCGAAGGAGACCCGCCACGGGTCGAAATATAGCGCATGATTTTGCTTTATCGTGTTGAAGTTTAGGATGGGGAGCGTCCAAAACGCAGACGGCCGGTACGCAGATGCAGCCCCGTATAGACCCCGATGAGCGCGAAGCCAAACCCCCACCATGTTAAGGCATAACCTAAGTGCCGTTCCGGCGGGATTTGATTGGCCCCTTTGCTGTCTGCCCAAGGATTGATTTGTGTCTGACCGGTCGCCAAAGGGTCGACCAGATTGAGGGCAACATAATAGGCGGGCGAGCCGCCAGTGAGCTTGAGAGAGGCCCCCATCGCGGGCAAATCCGGCCAATACCAATCTTGCCGGATCGGATCATTGTCAGGTGTAAAACTATTGGCCTTCGCGCCCTTGCGCAGCACGCCACGGTAGCTGATCTGCCCAGACAAGACGGGCACTTTATCGCCATCGATTTCAGCGACAAAGCCGCGATCAACAAAGATCCAGCCATCTTCCAAAACAACTGGGGTAAAGATGCGATAGCCACTTATGCCAT
The DNA here is from genome assembly GCF_049239865.1 of Aquidulcibacter sp. NCBI lineage: Bacteria > Pseudomonadati > Pseudomonadota > Alphaproteobacteria > Caulobacterales > Caulobacteraceae > Aquidulcibacter > Aquidulcibacter sp. Next base: position 1,542 of record NZ_JBMLTR010000167.1, on the reverse strand, counting down.
CGCGGAGCGCGCGCACTTTGACGCTGCGTGGGTCGATCAAACCAGTCAGCTCAACTGGGCGATATTCAGGCTGCGGCGATTGTAGCCCAGCAGCAACCGAGACAGGCGCCGTGGCTGCGATGACGGCAGGCGCGCGCGACTTCTCGACAAATTTGGTCCACTGCCAGTCACCCAGCATGTAGAGAATACCCAAGCATAGGATCGACAAGATGGTCAAAACTGGCATGGGGCGAAAGCTGGCTTTAGACTCTGTGCCGGCCTTGGCTTCGGGAAATTCGGCGAGCGCCTCAACCGGCGTCGGTTCCGGGTCGTGGGGTGCCGCAGGTGGCGTCATTGCAGGCTGAGCCTTGGCGGGGGCAGGCGCCGGGCTTCCGCCAGCTTTGCCGCGTACTTTCAAGCCGGAAGGAACCCAGCCTTCAGGGGTTTCAACCAAGGGGGGCTTAGTCATGAGTGTGCTTTCGGGCCTGCTGGCCTTCTCCGGCCCTATAGCGCCATTGCATGGCAAACATCATCGCCTTGAAGGGCCGCAACAAGCCAATGCAAACCGCTGCGGTGAAAGGCAAAGCGATCAGGATTAACAGCCAAATTGGGGGCCGTAGGGCCAATTCAGCAATCAGGATGAAGGGCACACAAATGGCGCCGGCAGCCAGAATGACGAAAACCGCTGGGCCGTCACCCGCATCTTCGATCGTGAAGTCGGCCTTGCAGGACGGACAGCTCGCCTTGATCGTCAACAGGCCGTCGAACAGAGGCGCTTGCCCGCAATTGGGACACAGGCTGAGCAACCCTGCTTTCCACACACTTACCGCCATCTATTCCTGTCCAGTCACTCTGGTGCGTCAATTTTGAGTTAGAGCGCCCCTCTTAGCACAATCGATCCCGCGCGCGGACAGGTTTTGCAGAAACAAGGGCTTGAAACGACAAAGGGCGGGAGTTGCCTCCCGCCCACTCGATCTTTGATTTAGCGCTAACTTACGAGAAGGCTACGTAGATGAAGGCAAACAAGAACAGCCATACCACGTCCACGAAGTGCCAATACCAAGCAGCAGCCTCAAATCCAAAGTGCTTCTTCGGAGTGAAGTGGCCAGCCATCAGGCGGAACAAGCAGACTGCCAAGAAGATGGTGCCAATGATGACGTGGGCGCCGTGGAAGCCGGTCGCCATAAAGAAGGACGAGCCATAAACGCCAACAGTCTCACCACCAAAGCCGAAATACTCGCCATGCAATGCATGCTGATATTCCAGAACTTGCAGGCCGGTGAAGCCCAAGCCCAACAGCACCGTGATGATCAAGCCCAATTGCGCGGACTTACGATTGCCTTCTTGCAGCGCATGGTGCGCCCAAGTGACCGTCGTGCCCGACAACAAGAGAACCAAAGTGTTCATCAAGGGCAGATGGAATGCATCCAGTGTCTCAACGCCCGTTGGCGGCCATTTTGCCCAAGCCGAAGCGACTTCAGGAATGGTCGACAAGGTGCGCTCATCGGCAAACAAGCCGACTTCAAAGAACATCCAGAACCAAGCCACGAAGAACATGACTTC
>NZ_JBMLTR010000166.1:4088-11568 GCF_049239865.1 Aquidulcibacter sp. | reverse complement strand
ATTGACGGCAGCTTTGACAATGATTTCGATACCTTGTTCCAGATGCGCCGCTTGGTCGATTATCTGCCTTTGTCAAACCGCGAAAAGCCACCCACGCGGCCTACGCATGACGATCCAGAGCGGGTGGAAATGAGCTTGGATAGCTTGGTTCCGGCCAATCCCAACAAGCCCTATGACATGAAGGAATTGATCGAAAAGGTCGTTGATGACGGCGATTATTTCGAGATCGCCAAGGACTTTGGCAAGAATATCATCACCGCCTTTGCCCGCATCGAAGGCTCTACCGTGGGCGTCGTGGCTAACCAGCCTATGAGTTTGGCAGGGGTTTTGGATATCGACTCCAGCCGCAAGGCCGCGCGATTTGTGCGCTTCTGTGATTGCTTCAACATCCCCATCGTGACCTTTGTCGACGTGCCGGGCTTCATGCCGGGCACCAAGCAGGAATATGGCGGCTTGATCAAACATGGCGCGAAGCTGTTGTTTGCCTTTGCTGAAGCCACGGTGCCGAAAGTCACCGTCATCACCCGCAAGGCCTATGGCGGCGCCTATGACGTCATGAGTTCCAAGCATTTGCGGGGCGACGTCAATTATGCGTGGCCGACAGCAGAAATCGCCGTCATGGGTGCCAAAGGGGCGGTGGAGATTATCTTCCGCGCCGATATGGGCGACCCTGAAGCCATTGCGGCCCGCACGGCAGAATATCAAGACCGCTTCGCCAATCCGTTTGTAGCGGCTCAGCGCGGCTATATTGATGACGTCATCATGCCCCACTCTACCCGCCGCCGCGTCGCCAAAGCGCTACGCGCCCTCAAGCACAAGAAGCTTGAGAACCCGTGGAAGAAGCACGACAATATTCCGCTTTAAAGCGAGAATTGAGTCCTAGGGCCTCTAAGCGGCCCTACATCACCGCTTCAATCAGCACCGGAACATTGGCCGCCAACGCGCGGGCAAGGGCGGTATCAAAGGCTTCGGCGGTGTCGCAGGAAACCGCCTCAACCCCTTGACCTTCGGCCAATTTTACCCAGTTGAGGGCGGGCTTGTCGAGTGAGAGCATGGAGCTTGCGGCAGGGCCTGGTTGGCCCGCCCCCGTGCGACCCATCTCAATATTCAAGATACGGTAGGAGCGGTTGGCAAAAACCACCGTCACGATGGGCAGGCGTTCGCGCGCCATCGTCCACAAGGCTTGCAGCGTGTACATGCCTGCGCCGTCTCCAGTCAGCGCAATCACTTTCCGGTCTGGGGCTGCAACAGCGGCACCCACCGCCAAGGGCAGGCCTTGGCCAATCGCGCCACCGGTCAGGAACAGCCAATCATGTTGGGCAGCCGTCTGGGTCGCCATGAAGTGCGGCAGGCCTGCAGTGACTGCATCATCGGAAATAATCGCTTGATCGGGCATATGGCGCGCTAAGGACGTGGCGCAGGTATAAGGCGTGATCTTGCCAGTCGGCAGGGGCTGTTCGGTGCGCGCAGGCGCTGGTGGGGCGTCTGGGGCGTCCAAGGCATCGGCCAAAGCAGCTAAGGCTTCGGCGGTATCTTCGCTGCGGGCCGACAGCTCGATGGTGGTGCAGCCTTCGGGCACCAAAATGCTGGGCTTGCCAGGATAGGCGAAAAAGGCACACGGCACGCCTGTGCCCGCCAAAATCATCAGATCAACGCCAGCCAAATCCTCCATCGCCATTTCGGCAAAATAGGCCATCCGGTCTGGCCCGAAACGGCCTGCACCGCGCGCCAGACGGCCCACAAAGGTATCGCATAAAACCCGCACCCCAGCAGCCTTTAGACGCGACATGGTCTTCAAAGCGGCTTCATCATAGAGGGCAGGGCCATTGACCAGCACCACAGGCTTTTGCGCTAATTGAATGGCATCGGCCACCGCTTCGACTTGGGCCGGGTCCACGAGCGATAGGCCCGGAACCGACACACGCGGCGCATCGGGGCCAGCTTGGCTCCATGCGCTGTCAGCGGGCAAGATCAGGGTCACAGGTCCAGCTGGCGGGCCCATGGTTTCAACAAAGGCTTTGGCCGCTTTTTCCCCTGCTTCGCTGGCCTTCTCCACCACACCAACCCAGCGGGAATTAGGCTTTACCAAGGTTTCAATGTCTGAGGCCAAGGGCGCATCCAAGGTGCGGTGATAGGTGGCATGATCGCCCACAACATTGACCATGGGCGCATAGGCGCGGCGTGCATTATGGATATTGGCTGCGCCATTGGCATAGCCCGGGCCCAGATGCAGAAGCGTCATCGCAGGCTTTCCGGCAATCCGGGCAAAGCCATCGGCGGCACCCGTCGCCACCCCTTCAAACAAGCACAAGACCGAACGAATGCGCGGCTCTCGGTCAAGCGCTTGGACGAGATGCATTTCGCTGGTGCCGGGATTGGCAAAGCAGGCCGTGACCCCATGTTCAGCCAAAGTCGCCACCAATTGGTCTGCGCCGGTGCGGGTGTCGGTTTCTTGGGTCATGCTTTGCCTCATCTGTCTTTCGCCAATCCTTGCCCGAGCCATACACGACTGTCACGACAGCAAAACAGATCAGATGCACTTTAGGGCTGACAGGGCGGCCATTGCGGGCCAAGGTGTAGGCATGACCCAGATTCACCGTATCACCCTCGCCCGCCACATCACCGGAACCCCCTCTCTGGAGGACTTCAAGCTCGAGACGTTTGAGGCTCCGCCTTTGAAAGAAGGCCAGTTCCGTGTGGAAAATAAGTTCGTGTCAGCCGACCCCGGCACACGGTCGCGCCTGTCGGGTACCGATTCCTATGCGGGGGCCTTGAAAATTGGCGATCCGATTGATGGCTTTGCCGTTGGCCATGTGGTGGAAAGCCAAAACCCTGCCTTTGAAGTCGGCCAATTGGTGACCTTGGGGTCGGGCTGGGCCAGCCAATCTATTTCCAATGGCCGCGGCTATTGTGCGAAATTGCCAGACTTGGACGTGCCTTTATCGGCTTGGATCGGCGTCTTGGGCGTGCCCGGCATGACCGCTTGGTTCGGCCTCAAGCGCATTGGCCAGATTAAACCAGGTGACCGCGTGATCGTCACCTCTGCGGCGGGTCCGGTTGGCGCAACGGCTGGGCAATTGGCCAAAGCATGGGGCGCGTCGCGTGTTGTGGGCGTGGCAAGTGCTGGCGACAAATCGGATTGGTTGAAGGCCGAAGCGGGCTTTGATGACGTGATCGACTATCGCTCGCCCACCTTTGCTGCTGACCTTGCCGCTGCCATGCCCGAGGGGGCAGATGTGTTGTTTGATAATGTCGGCAATGCGATGATTGATACCATCCTGCCCTTGATGCGCCCCTTTGGCCGCATTGTGGTGTCGGGCCAAGTGGCGGACTATAATGTCGCGCTGCCTGACCGCGTTGGCATTCGCAATACCGATCGCTTCATCACCCATCGCCTGAAGATGGAGGGCCTAGTGGTGTTTGACGATTTGCGCGCCTTCCCGGAAGCCCAAGCCGAAGCCGCTGCTATGATCAAAAGCGGCCAACTCAAACTGAAAGAAGTGATCTCTGAGGGTGTGGAAAGCCTGCCTGCGGCCTTTTGCGCTTTGTTCCAGCCCGGTGCCACATTTGGTCGCCGGATTGCGCGCATTTAAGCGGGGTAAGCGCCATGGAGTTTCAGCACTATTCCCGCATCCAATTTGCCTATGACCAAGGCTATGGCGAACGCGTTCTGGTCGTCACCATTGCGGGCAATAATCCCGTAAATGGTGTCGATGAGGCCATGCATGAGGAATTGGCCCGCGTCTTTACCGACTGCCAACGCGATCCTGACAGCGATCTGATCGTCCTGACCGGGAAGGGCCGTGTGTTCTGTGCGGGGGGCGACTTGGATTGGTTTGACGAACAGATCAGCAATCCCGCCAGCTTCCGCGCCATTGCACCCGATGCCAAGCGGATCGTGCTATCTCTCTTAGAACTCGAAAAGCCCATCATCTGCCGTCTGAATGGCGCAGCGGCTGGCCTTGGGGCCACGATTGCCTTGATGTGCGATGTGATTATTGCCGAAGACACCGCCAAGATTGGCGACCCGCATGTGAAGGTCGGCCTCGTGGCTGGCGATGGCGGGGCGGTAATTTGGCCGGCTTTGATCGGTGTGGCGCGGGCAAAGGAAATGCTGCTGACAGGGGACTTAATCTCTGGCGCAGAAGCCGCCCGCATTGGCCTTGTGAATTATGCCGTTCCGTCTGACCAGCTCAACAGCAAGGTCGCGGAAATGGCGGGCAAAATCCTGGGCAATCCGCGTTGGGCTGTGCGCTGGACCAAAGTCGTGATGAACCAGCAATTGCGTCAAGCGGCCAATCTCACCATGGATGCCGCTGTCGCCTATGAGACCTTGTCCAACATGGCCAAGGACCGGGCCGAAGCGGTCGCCGCCTTTAAAGAAAAGCGCAAAATGAACCTGACAGGGGAATAGATTTGCCACACGCCTTTGCCCCGGAACCCGACCACGTCACCGAATTGCGCCACCAGTTGCGCCGCTTTGTGGAGGCCAAGGCCCCACGCGAAAAGCGCCAATTGTGGGACCGTACCCACACCTGGCCGCGCGACTTGTTTGCCGAGCTTGCCGCCATGGGCATTTGCGGGCTGACGGTCGAAGAAGAATTTGGCGGCCTTGGCCAAGACGTCTACGCCGCTGTGGCGGTGATTGAGGAATTGTGCCGGGCAGGGGCGTTTCTGGCAGGGCCCTTCATTCATTGCGCTTTCTATGGCGGGATGAATATCTCTGAAAATGGCAATGACTCCCAAAAGGCCGCCTATTTACCGGCCTTGGCCAAGGGCGAGCTCATGTTCTGCTATGGCCTGTCTGAACCCGATGTGGGCGGGGACTTATCCAGTGTCACCACGCGCGGCGTGATTGAGGGCGATCATGTCGTGATCAATGGGGCCAAGCGCTGGTGCACAGGGGCTGACTTTGCCGACTATATCTATTGCCTGATCCGGACCGAAAGCGACGAGAAGCGCAAAAACCTTGCCTTCGTTCTGATCCCGAAAGATACCCCGGGCGTGACTCTCCAGCCGATTGAGCACGTCAATCTGCGCTATACGCTGTCGAGCGACGTCTATTTCGACAATGCCCGCATCCCGGTTTCCCACATCGTCGGTGGCCTTGAGAAATGGGGCAAGGGCTGGGGCATGTTGGCAGGCCGCGCGCTGGACGTTGAAAAACTCGAAATCACCGCCGTCACTTTTGGGATCGCGCAAGCCGCCGTTGAAGAGGCCTGGGCCTATGCGCAAGAGCGCGTGCAATTTGGCAAAGTCATTTCTGGCCATCAAGCTATCCGCCACGCGCTGGTCGAAGCCCGCACCAAGCTCGAAGCTTGTCGGCATATGCTCTATCACGCGGCATGGCTCGCCACCCAAAACCTGCCCTGTGGCATTGAGTCCAGCATGGCCAAGCTGTTCGTCGCCGACACGGCGGCTGAAATCGCGTTGATCTGCCAACGCGTGTTGGGCGCTTATGCTTTGTCAGACGCCTTCGACATGGAACGCCACGTCCGCGATCTCCTCGGCATGCGCATCGTCGGTGGGTCCAGCGACATGCAGAAAAATAACCTCGCGGGGCTTTGGGGGATGAAGTCTTAATTTTTAAAGACGTTTCTTTGCAAACGCCCCGGCCGGAAGCGGATTTGAGATATTTCTCAAAGGCCCAAGCTTGGGTGTCATCGGAGAATCCGATGTACGTCTTGATGCGCCATGGGCCGTATTTGGACGTGTGGGTCACTTCGCCCGCATTGTGCTTAGCCAACCGCGCCTTCAAATCACCGGTTGCGCCGACATAGAAATGCTGCCCGTCGAGACTTTCAAGAATATAGACGTATTTCATTTTTGAACTTCCTCATGTTTGGGAAGATCAGCCACGGGAAACACATGTGTGAGTTGATCATTTCGTCCGGCTTCGCTCTGCGAGCTTCTCCGGGATAAACCCGGCTTCGCTCTTCGAGCTACGCCGTGGTATACCGAGGCAGCCTACGCGCTATGCGCTTCGGCTCGATATACAGGCAGCCTACGCGCTATGCGCTTCGGCTCGCCAAGCCGTAGCACGTAGTGCGAAGGCTGGTGGGGTGCTTAGGCAGCCTACGCGCTATGCGCTTCGGCTCGCCGAGCCGTAGCACGCAGTGCGAAGGCTGGTGGGTCGTGTAGGACTCGAACCTACAACCAGACCGTTATGAGCGGCCGGCTCTAACCATTGAGCTAACGACCCGTGCCATGGCGAACCATCTGCGGGAGGCGGGGAGATAGCGGTTTTTGGCGCGGTGCAAAAGCCTCGTCCTCATTTGAACGCAGATCGGTCTCTTTTTTGCCTAAAGCAGTGCAGACTCTGTTCATGTTGGTTTAGGTAGAAACCAAACGACCAATCTGGGAAGGGAATACATCATGCGTAACTTCAACCGCCACACCCTCTTATCGGCCATCGCACTGGGTGCCGCAGGCTTTGTGCCCCTTTCGGCTATGGCCCAGGCCGCCCCTGCTATGGGTGCGCCTTGCTGTTTGGCCCCTGCACCTATCACACCGACCACGCTGAACTTCACCGTCAGCGCCGATCAGAAGAAAGCCCCAGATATGGCAACGATGGGGGCAGGGGTGGTGACGACGGCGAAAACCGCCAAAGCCGCGATGGAAGAAAATGCGCGTAAAATGTCAGCCGCCTTTGTCGCGCTGAAAGCGGCCGGCATTGCCGACAAGGATATGCAAACCTCTGGCGTGCAATTGAGCCCGCAATATGACTATACCAATGGCACCCGTCCGCGCATTGTCGGCTATCAGGCTGCTAATCGCGTCACTTTGAAGCTGCGCAAGATCGATCAAATCGGTGCGGTAATGGACGCTCTTGTTGCCCAAGGCATCAACGAAATTGATGGGCCAAACTTCGGTATTGAAAACCCTGAAGCCATGCTGGATCAAGCGCGCGGTGAAGCCATGGCGACCGCTATGCGTCGGGCAGAGCTTTATGCCAAGGCCGCGGGCATGCGGGTTAAGCGTATCGTCTCGATCAATGAAAGTGGTGGCTATACGCCGCCGCAACCCATGCCGATGATGATGGCGCGTGCCGCGATGGCGGATTCAGCGGCGCCGACGCCAGTTGCCGCTGGTGAGGTGAGCTATTCGATCCAAATCTCGCTGCAGGTTGAGCTCGAGAAGTAACTCCCAGAAGTCAGGCTTTGATCCGACCCCGAGCTATCACATTTTTGTGGTCACAAACGTCGGGTCAAAGCTTGCAAACGGGTGGGTTTCGCGTTAGCGCCCCCGCCATGCTTAACTTTGACCTCGTCGCTGCTAACCTCCTCTCGCCCGCTGTTATCTGTTTTGCACTTGGAGCTTTTGCTGCCTATGTGAAGAGTGATTTGCGCGTGCCGCAGCAGGTACACGAGACCATCTCGATGTACCTCTTGTTCTCAATTGGCTTGAAGGGCGGGATTGCACTCGATAATTCAGCCGGCGCTTCGATGTTGCTGCCGTTTCTGGCGACCATCTTTATGGG
>NZ_JBMLTR010000166.1:0-3988 GCF_049239865.1 Aquidulcibacter sp. | reverse complement strand
ATAATTCAGCCGGCGCTTCGATGTTGCTGCCGTTTCTGGCGACCATCTTTATGGGGGTTTTGACGCCCTTAATCGCCTTTTATGTCGCTCGACAGATTGGCAAGCAGAGTATTGTCGATTCAGGCGCGATGGCGGCTCACTTCGGCTCGGTCAGTGCCGTGACCTTTATGGCCGCCCTCAACTTCGCGACTTTGAGCGGCTTTAAGATCGAGGGCTATCTGACCGCGCTTCTGATTGTGTTGGAGGTGCCCGGTATCATTATCGGTATCGTGCTAGCGCGCCTTATGTCGGAAAATCGCACCATCAGCGTCAATCATGTGCTGCGCGAAGCCATAACCAGCAAAAGCGTCATGCTGATGGGCGGTGGGTTGTTGGTTGGCCTGTTGACCGACGCCAAGGGGATTGAGGCTGTCTCCACCGTCTTTATCACGCCCTTCCAAGGCGTTTTGGCCTTCTTCTTGTTGGAACTGGGCGTGGTGGCCTTAAAGCGCCTGCGCGAATCAAAAGCGCCTTTGCCCTTCATGCTTGGGTTTGGGATCACCATGCCGATTGTGTTTGGGGCGATTGGCTTGGTTGTGGGCCATTTCGCGGGCTTCTCGGTTGGTGGTACGGCGGTATTTGCCACCATGGCTGCCAGTGCTTCTTATATCGCGGCTCCAGCTGCCGTGCGCATGGCGATGCCAGAGGCGAATGAAGGGCTCTATCTGACGACGTCGATCAGCATCACCTTGCCATTCAACATCATCATCGGCATCCCAGCCTATTTCGCGGTATCGGCGATGATTAGCGGCTGGCCGACGATGGCGAGCTTGACGGGGGGTTAGTCCGCCGCCCGCGGATCTGCCCGCACCCAGCCACGTTCATGGTTGAAAAGGTCGAGGCCACCCGTGGCAATGTCAAAGCGTGCGCCTTCCAGATTGAGGGTGCCAGCGGCGACTTTTTCGGCAACAAACGGGAAGCTCAACAGATTGGACATCGAAAGCTCGACACTGGCGCGCTCGCACGGTTCGATCTCTTGCGTGTTCAGCGCCACGACGACAGGGACCAAAACGTCGATCCATTGATTGACGAAGCGCAAGCTCTGGCCTTCTTGCCCGGCCTTGGTGCCCCAACGTCCACGGTCGATTGCAGCCTTGACCCCACCACAACGGGCGTGGCCCATCACAAGGATGGTCTTCACACCAAGCGCTTGGACGGCAAACTCGATGGCGGCAGAGGTGCCATGCAGGCCTTCGCCTTGCTCAAACGGTGGCACAAGGGCGGCCACATTGCGCACCACAAACAACTCACCCGGCGATACGTCAAAGATCTGACCTGGATCGGCGCGCGAGTCCGAACAGGCAATTACTAAGAGGCGTGGGGTCTGGCCATCGGCCAATTGCTCATAGAGTTCGCGTTGGTGCGGCCAAGCATCCCGGCGAAAACGGCTATAGCCTTCCAATAATCGATCCATCAGAAGTCTATAGCCGCAGCTGTCCGGGCAAGGGAAGGCTTAATTGGCGCGCGTCACATGCAAGACCGCGCCTTCAACGCCGGTCACGACCAAAACGCTGCCACTATCGGGGTCGGCCTTGTCTTGGGTTTTGGCGGCCCATTCGGTATCGCCCAGACGGACCCGGCCAGCACCGCTCACAAAGCCATCCACCGCAATGGCCTGCTGGCCAATATGGCGTTGCAGGGGCGCGTTAAGCGTGGGGTCTTCCGACGGCGTGGTATCGGGCTTAAAGAAACGCCGTCCGCCTACCGTCGTTGCCAAAGCAAAAAAGGCAAAAGCCACCAATTGTAAGGGCAGGCTGGCATCTGGGAATAGGAAAGCCAGTGCCGCGGTGAGAGCTGCAGCAGTGGCGATCCACAACAAATAGGCGGTACCCGTCAGCAGTTCAGCTGCCAACAAAGCCGCACCAATGCCAAGCCAGGTCAAAGCGCCAAAGCCCGCCCAAGAAGAAGTAAAAGCTTCCATTCGTTTAGTCCTTTGTGGTGGGAACAGCGGTACGGGAAGGGGCTTTGGCTTGGCCTTGGCTTTGTGTAGCCGTGCCCGACATGGTCAATTGACGCACCCCTTCAATGGCCGAGGCAATCGCACTCAATTCCGTCGGCACGATCACGGTGCGTTGTTGCGGAGAGGAGGCCAGCTTACCAAAGGCTTCCACATAGGATTGGCCCAAGAAGTAATTCAGCGCATTGACGTCACCGGAGGAAATTGCGTCGGACACCATGCGCGTCGCGTTGGCTTCAGCCTCGGCTGCGCGTTCACGGCCTTCGGCGTCGCGAAAGGCGGATTCCTTGCGGCCTTCCGCTTCGAGGATGACAGCCTGCTTATGGCCTTCGGCGCGCAGGATGGCGGCCGCTTTTTCGCCCTCGGCAGAGGTGATTTCGGCCCGGCGCTCGCGTTCGGCTTTCATTTGCTTGGCCATGGCTTCGTTGAGGTCCGATGGAGGCGACAAGTCCTTGATCTCAATGCGCACGACTTTGACGCCCCACGGATTGGTGGCCGCATCAATGGTCTGCAACAGTTTGGCATTGATGGTGTCGCGCTGGGACAAGACCTCGTCCAGCTCCATCGAGCCGATCACGGTACGCAAATTGGTCAAGGACAGATTCGTGATGGCTAGACGCAAATCTTCGACCTCATAGGCGGCCTTGGCGGCGTCAAATACTTGGGTGAAGACCACCGCATCGCAGCGCACCATGACGTTGTCGCGCGTGATCACCTCTTGGCGCGGCACGTCCAAGACGCTTTCCATCATCGATATCTTGCGGCCGATCTGATCCATAATGGGTGTAATGAAATGGATGCCGGGGTGGAGCGTGCGCAAATAGCGGCCAAAGCGCTCCAGCGTATATTGTCGGCCTTGTGGGACGATTTTGACAAAAGTGGTAACAAAAATGATCGCCATCACAACCAAGACGGCAGAGAACCAAAAGAATTCCATGAATAAACCTCCCCATTCAGAGCCAATGTGAGGCAGGCCATAACGCGGTACACACACGTGTCCGAAGCCTACCCTAAATCATTGCCCCGGCGAGATATGTGTATTGCCAAACCAGATTAAAAGATGCCGCTCGCTTTCCTGTGGATAAAATGGTGGATAAATTTGGGGATAATCCACATCCATCTGATTCTATGCGTGATTATGAGAATCGCGACACACAAAAAACTTCTTGTCAAAATAAAAATCAGGCGTACTCTTGGTTTCACGGAAGCAAGAGCGGGAGTAGAAAGTTAGCGAGGCGACAAAAGAAGAAAACGCCTTTCAATAGGTGGGGTCAACATAGTCTAATTCTAACGAATACTTCTGAAGGCGAAGCGAAAGCTATACCTAGCGCTTGGAGCCGTCGCACTCAACTTGTTGAGAGCAGGCCGCACGGGGAAACCGGTGCGGCCTTTGTGCGTTTTTAGTCCATTTGTGCGTTTATAGCTCAATCGGCCTTGCCGGCGGCGTATGTTGCTTTGCCCTCGTGGAGGCAAATGCGTCTTTGCGCACACGCTCAGATGCGCACGCTGCTGCCGTTTGTGTGCAGGCGCGGATTGTCCGTCTAATGATGGCTCAGTCTTTGCCTCAGATGGCGAGCGACGATTTGATCGCGCTGAGGAAGGCTTGCACGGTTTGTGACGGCGCTTGGGCTGCATGGGTTACGGCACTGATTGAAAAGGCGGCACCGCCGGGAAACGGAAGTGTCCGGCAGGCCCCCTTCGCGACTAAGGGTGCCGCAGCAGAGGCTGGTAGCATCGTGACAATATCAGACCGCATGGCCAGTTCCAGGCACGCGCTTTGGTTCAAGATCCGATATTTGGGAAACCCTTGCCGCCGCAAAAGTTCACGTTGTTCAAAGGGCAGGGCATTTTGAAACTTGCTATCAAACCCAGCGATGGCCCAATCGAAGGCCAAGATGGCCGAAAGGGAGCCGTCGGTTTCCTCAATGGGATGGCCAGGCCGAAAGACGACTTGATAGGCCTCAGACACCAGCTTTTGCAGTTTCAATTCAC
>NZ_JBMLTR010000165.1:0-38490 GCF_049239865.1 Aquidulcibacter sp. | reverse complement strand
TCATGATGGACTGCGCACTGCCCATGGTCTCGTCTGAGGTCACTTTATGGCCCATGCGTTCTAGAAGTGCGACCGTGTCTGGGTTGAAGTTGGGCTCCACCCGAAGCGTATCAGTCCAGCCTTGATAGATGCGCGGCTGATGGGTTGCCTCATCAATGTTCAGCTTGAAGTCGATCACATTGACGATGAGCTGGGTGACGGTGGTGATGATGGTGCTGCCACCGGGCGTGCCTACAACCAACCAGGGCTTGCCATCCTTATAGGCAATCGTCGGCATCATAGTCGACAACATGCGCTTGCCCGGTGCCATCGCGTTCAAGGGGGGCGGCGTGCCGTTCTTTTGCGCCTCAAACGCCCCTTCGTGATCGAAGTTATTCATCTGATTGTTGAGAAGGATACCCGTCCCCTCAATCATCACGCCAGAGCCAAAGTCCGCCCCCAATGTATAAGTGGTGCTGACGACATTGCCGTCCGGATCAGCCACTGAATAATGCGTGGTAGACGGGCTTTCAAAGCGAAGTGGATCGCCCACTGTCAGCTTTTTAACTTCTGAGGCTTGGTTTGGATCAATGTTCTTGGCCCGCTCTTGGCCGTAGGCCTTCGAGATAAAGCCTTGTAGAGGGACCTTGACGAAGTCGGTGTCGCCCAGAACTTCTGTGCGGTCGATATAGGCGCGTTTCATTGCCTCCGACATCAGATGCAATGAACGGGCTGAGCCTGCGCCGGAAGCCTTTAGGTCAAAATTCTCAAGAATATTGAGGATGTTGAGCATGGTAGCACCACCCGCACTGGCAGGAGGTGCAGTCACAATATCGATCCCGCGATAGGTACCACGCAAGGGTGCCCGCTCAACGGGGCGATAGGCGGCGAGGTCCGCATCGGTGATCAAACCATTGTGGCGGGCCATATCGGCTGCAAACTTCTGCGCCACAGGCCCTTTGTAAAACCCATCCGCGCCGCGCTTGGAGATTTGGGTCAGGGTCCAAGCCAAGTCTGGCTGTTTCAAGACCTCACCGGCCTTATAAAGACTGCCATCTGGCTTATAGAAAGCACGCTTAGCCGCTTCGCTGGTCGAGAGGCGTTCTTTCGCCCATTCGAACACAAAGGCTTCGTCTGGCGTGATGACGATACCGTCACGCGCCAAAGCGATAGCCGGGGCCACGACCGCTGCCCAAGGCAGCTTGCCGTGCTTTTGATGGGCTAGATAGAGACCTGCGACTGTGCCGGGCACGGAGGGTGCCAAATACCCCCGGCTGGCGATTGCGCTTTCCTTGCCCGCATTGTCGATGAACATCGCAAGGGTCGCGGCCTTAGGCGCGACAGAGCGGAAGTCGATGAAGTCTTGCTTACCGGTGGCCTGATCATGGATCAGCATAAAGCCGTCGCCGCCAATATTGCCCGCGCGAGGCAAGGTCACTGCAAGCGCAAAACCAATGGCGACCGCAGCATCAACCGCATTACCCCCTTGCGCAATGATGTCGGCCCCAACTTTGGAAGCGGTGGCATTCTGGGTCACGACCATGCCGGATTGGCCGACAACGGGTGAGTGTATGCTGGGATATTCAAGAAGCTGTTTGCGCTGGGCTTGAACGGGTGAGAACACCAGCGAGGCCGAAACAACAACCCCCACAACCAATCGCATCAGGTGAGATGTTTGCTTCATCGCCGCTTCTTTCCCGCTAAAAATTCAACCCTAACAACCAAGACACAAAGGCCTCTTTCAAGCCGTGCACCTGAAAGAGGCCTCTGAAGTGCTTTGCCAGTCCTTAGAAGTCCTTGGACAATTCCAGATAGAACATCCGACCAATTGCGTCATGCAAGGAACCTAAGAAGCCATAGTTAGACGAGCTAAGCGGTGGCTTTTGGTCAAACGCATTGCGTGCGCCAAAGCGGGCCCGATAGCCGTCCTTCCGGTATTGGACATAGGTGTTGACCGTGGTCATGGATTCTAGCTGATAGTTCTGCCCATCGACCAGCAAGGTGCCGGTATCAAAGACAGGACCAACATAGCTGACCAAAGCACCCACACTGATCGGGCCTTTGCGCCAGGTGAGGTTAGCCGTAGCGCGCCACTCTGGATTGCCATTGACCTGAATTTGGCTTCCGGCTTGGGTGATCGTCACACCCGTGCCGAACTTGCCCGCCGCATTGGCGTCGATCAGCTCTTGTTGCAAAGGTGAAGCGGACTGTTGGAATTCAGTCAGTTTCGAGCCGGCCAAATCCAAGCTGAAGTTACCATATTTCTGGGTCTTGAGGTCATAGCTCAAGCCAATGTCGATCCCTTCCAAGGTGCGGGGGCCGAGGTTGAAGTAATCGTCCTGTACGAACGATAGATCGCCAACCACTTGGGTGCCGACAGGGGCCAAGCGCACGACGTTCGGATTGGACTTCCCACTTTGGCGCAACAACAGATCATAGAGGATCTGGTTCTGAGCGCCCTGAATCCCGATGACACCATCGGACTTCAACGACCAAGAATCGATGGTGAAGGTCAAGCCTTTGATCGGCTGGAACACGAGGCCGTAGGAGAAGGTTTCGGCATCTTCTGGCTTCAGCTTTTGGTTGCCGGCGCGCACTTCCAGCGTGCTGACCCCTGTACAAGTCGTGTTGTTCAGGCGGCAAGCGGCAAAGTCGGTCCGTGTGTTGGCGACTTGGGTACCGGCGCTATAGAATTGCGCGAGGTTTGGCGCGCGATAGCTTTGCGACCATGAGCTGCGGAGTTTGAGTGCATCGACAATCACCCAGCTGCCAGCAATCTTTGGCTTCACCACATCGCCGAAATCCGAATAGCTTTCGCCACGGGCGGCTAATTGCAAGTCGATCGACTTAACCAGCGGCACGCCCATTTCTTCTGATACAACCGGAACCGAAAGTTCGCCAAACAAAGCCGAAACCGTGCGATCCGCCTTGACGTCAGGTGCCGGGCTCGCGCCCATAATGTCGGTGCCATAGGTGATGCCACTCACCACATCGGTGTAAGTGATCTTCCCATCGAGGCGAGAGTCGCGATTATCCTGATAGGTTTCCTTGCGAATTTCGACACCGCCGGCAAAGCCAACAGAGCCTGCTGGCAGCTTAAACAGCTCTGCCTTAGAGGCCTTAAAGTCGATCGTGGCCAAGGACGTGGTGCCGATCCGATTGGCATTGACCAAGAAGGATTTGATCGTATCGGCATTGCTGGGGGTAGCATCGCCAAACGAATAGGTCGGCTGCGTTCCGCCATTGAACGGGTTGTAAGCGTCTGGCGTCGACTTGGCCAAAGCCTGTTGGAACAGGGTGTTGCTGATGACGTTGCGGGTCTCGTCGTTCGTGCGCGCCCAAGAATAGGTGACAGCCGATTCCCATTTGAAATCGCGCCAATCCCCGCGCAAGCCTGCCAGACCGCGCACCATGTCGTCGGTCACCACAAAGGTCCGGGGACCGGTATCGACAGGGCGATAGGTTGTGATGCGCAATGCCAAACCGGTTGTTGGCACACCGGTCAGGTTGGCCAAACGGTTAGGATTGGCCACACCATTGATCGTGGTAGCCCCAAAGGGATTGTAGTAATTGGTTGCAGGGATTGAGATCACTGCACTTGAAATTGGGGCCGATTGCTCACGCTGGCCTTCCAGTTCAGCATGATAATAGCCAAGCTCTGAGAAGAACTCCATCGGGCCAATATCTTGGCTGAAGGTACCGAACATGGTGGCACGGTCTAAGCCACCGCGAATGCTGCGATCTGGATTTTCATCATAGCGCAACACGCGGGAGTTCGCGCCCGTGATGGTGCCACTGCGCAGACACAGATTGCCATTGATCACGGTGCTAGAACAACCTGCCGCAAAATTATTGGTAGGCTCGACATGGAACACGCCCGATGCCGTCAGCGCCGTCGTACCTTGGCGCACGATGGTGGACGCAGGAATGACCGTAAATGACCCCCAAGGCGAGGAAGTAGAGCGGTTATCAAACGACGTATCGCCAGCCCAAGGCGTGCCGAACAAGGCGGCGCGATGGTCTTCGCTGGCCGAGAATTCACGTTCGCTCGCCATCAAGGGCGTGCGGTGCGTATAGCTGCCAAACAGCATCAAACGGCCACCGCCTGGGGTCTCAAAGCCTGATTTGATCGAGGCGGTGGATTCTTCGGTCCCGTCGGCAAACGCATGACGGAGATCGGCACGCACGCCCTTATAGCGCTTGTCCAGCACCACATTGACAACACCGGCAACAGCATCTGCACCATAGATTGCCGCGGCACCATCGCGCAGCACTTCGATGCGGCTGATTGCACCCACCGGCAAGGAGTTGGTATTGGCGGTTTGCACGGGCACAAAGTTTTCTGTCTGCGTGCCCGGTGTCAGGATCATGCGGCGGCCATTGAGCAGCACCAATGTGTTGCCCGTGCCGACGCTGCGTAAATTGATCGATGAATTGTCGCCACGCGCGTCGTTCAGATTGCCGGTGGTGCGTGATTCTTGGAACTGAACGTCGCCTGCTTGCGGGATCGAGCGGAACAGATCGTCGCCCGATACACTGCCGACAGCGGCAATCCGCTCAGCTGTCAAAACCGACACTGGTAAGTCGCCAGCGGCCTTTGCGCCTTCGATCCGCGTTCCGACAACCACCACAACCTCGGCCTCTTTTGCGGCCTCTGGCGGTGTTGGTGCAGGTGCAGTTTGTGCAAAAGCTGGTGCAACGTTGGCGAAGGAAAGTGTCGCCAGAATAGTGCAACACAGCATGTTAGACTTCAAAGACATTGGTTTTGGCCCCCCAAAATGATCCGTATGCGAAACACTGATCTTGAGAGTTCCAGTCAGGTTTCAGCACATGCACTGTCAACTGTCGCACCCCTTTTCCGACTTGCCAACCAAAGAAGATGTATTTTCTCGGACTAAGTGCTGAAGTTGACACCGCAGGACATCTAATGCCCGCCCGAGCTCGAAGGCTCAGCATCGGCAATTTGATAGACAATCGAAACACATCACAAACAGCCACATCCCTGTGCATGGGTTGGCAATTCGTTTTAGGGTGGGTTCGCAAGATTACGAGAGGCGATCTACGATGACACAGCCTGCATCTACGCGACGACTCGCCGTCATTACTGGGGCCTCGTCCGGTATTGGCGAAGCGTTTGCCCGTGCCTATGCCAAGCAAGGGGTGGACCTTTGCCTTGTGGCACGCCGCCTCGATCGGCTTGAAGCTTTGGCGCTAGAATTGGCTCAGCAGCATGGCATTGAGGCTTTCGCGGTGCAGGCGGACTTGTCTAAGCCTGATGCCACAGACCGGATCGTCACTGCTTTGGCTGAGCAGGCACGGTCTTGCGATATTTTGATCAATAATGCCGGCTATTCCCTGCCCCAGACTTTTTTGGCTACCAAGGCCCAACAGCAAACCGATTTTGTTGCAGTTCTGGTCACCTCCGTCGTCAGCCTCACCCACGCCCTTCTGCCCGGCATGGTGCAACGCGGCTATGGACGCATCATCAATGTCGCCAGCATGGTTGCCTTTTCCTCAGGCGCGGCTGGCCATACGCTCTACCCGGCAGCCAAGAGCTTTGTGGTGAAAATGACCCAATCGCTCGCTGCTGAAGTTGCCGACAAAGGCGTGTTGGTGACTGCCATCTGCCCCGGCCAAACCGAGAGCGATTTCGCAAAAGCGAATGGCACAGACCAATTAGTCGCCAAGTCCAATCTCTATAAGCAAACAGCCGAAGACGTGGTTGCGATTGCCATGTCCGCCAATGAGGCGGGAAGAGAAGTGGTTGTACCGGGCTGGCCAAATAAACTTGCGGTTGCATTCATGAAAATTCTGCCAGATAGTTGGACGGCGGCTCTCATCCGCCCGCAAGCCAAGAAATTTGCCCTACCCGACCCTACAGCCTAACGAGACGACTATGCCCCATTATGACATTCTGATCATCGGTTCCGGCGCCGGGGGCGCAAGCTTTGCCCAAGCTTTGGCGGGCACAGGGAAGTCAATTCTGATCCTCGAACGCGGCGAACATCTGCCCGTTGACCGTGAAAATTGGGACCCTCGACGGGTCTTTGTTGATCGAATTTATCGCACGGACGAGCAATGGACAGACAAGGAAGATAAGCCCTTTACGCCCAATACCCATTACTGGGTCGGCGGCAATACGAGTTTCTATGGCGCCGCCTTGATGCGCTTTAAACCTTTGGACTTTGAACGACTGGAGCATTTTGACGGTATTAGCCCAGCATGGCCAGTCAATTACGAAGACATGCGCCCTTGGTATGAGGTGGCTGAGCGTGTGTGGGAGGTTCATGGCGAACGCGGCATTGACCCCACAGATGACCCAAATGACCCGCCCTACCCGTTTCCTGCCTTAACCCATGATCCCGGCATGATCCGGCTCAAAGAGCATTTTGAAGACTTAGGCTGGACACCTTCGCCTCTGCCTTTGGGGATACGCCGTGATGATGCTAATCCGCGTGCTGGCAAATGTGTACGCTGCAAAACGTGCGGGGGCTTCCCGTGTCGGCTGCTCGCCAAAGTGGATGCACGCACTGCCGCGCTACAGCCTTTAGAGGCCGCCCCCAACGTCACGCTTTTGGCGGGCTATAAGGTTCTAGAACTCAAGA
Organism: Aquidulcibacter sp.; assembly: GCF_049239865.1. Taxonomy (NCBI): domain Bacteria; kingdom Pseudomonadati; phylum Pseudomonadota; class Alphaproteobacteria; order Caulobacterales; family Caulobacteraceae; genus Aquidulcibacter; species Aquidulcibacter sp. The sequence continues at coordinate 31,906 of NZ_JBMLTR010000165.1, read as the reverse complement.
CGGACGCGAGCGGCAGAAAAGTCACCGAAGTGGTGGCCTCTGGGCCAGATGGGGAAGTGTCGTTTTCGGCCGATTACGTCGCTTTGGCTGCGGGTGCCGCCAATTCTGCAGCCCTGCTCTTAAAGTCTACTAGCCCCCAACATCCCAATGGCCTCGCCAATAGCTCAGACCAAGTTGGCCGCAATTACATGTATCACACCACTTCGGCTGTGATCTCGGTGGCGCTATCGCATTTCGATTCCAGCTTCCCGAAGACCTTGTGCGTCAATGATTTCTATTATGGCGACTCCGAAGAAGAATTCCCCTTCCCAATGGGGCAAATCCAGATGTTGGAATATATGTCCGGTCAGACGTTGGAAGGCCAATTGGCGGACTTCATCAGCCCTAACCTGCTCCCCGACTCCTTCATGGACGCCCTGGCCGAACGCATGGTCAGCTTCCTTGTCATGTCAGAAGACCTACCATTGCCGCACAATCGGGTTACGCTGAACGAGAATGGCGGCATCAAACTTTCCTATACCGAAGGTGATTTGACGGCCCACAAAAAGTTAGTCGAGAAACTTGAGACTGGCCTTAGCGGCTTCACGCGTGAGCGGTCTTCGCTGTTTGAGACCAATTTCACCATTGACCAAGAACTGCCGCTTTACGGTACCGCCCATCAATGTGGGACCCTGCGCATGGGCGATGATCCTGCAACTTCGGTGGTCGACAAATGGTGCAAGGCGCATGATTTAGAGAATCTCTATGTCGTGGATGCGAGCGTTTTTGTGTCGTCCGCAGCCGTGAATCCGACCTTGACCATTGTTGCCAATGCGCTGCGCGTGGGCGACCATTTGGCGCGAAAGTTGATGGGCTAGAAGCGGGCGGCCGAGCCGTCGGTTCACAACCTCGTCAGGGTGCCCAATCTTGCACCACGCTTCAATTCAAGCCATGGTGGTCCCATGCCGCTGCGTCATCTCTGTGAACCCGTCGAATTAGCCCCGGGCATGACCGTATGGGCCGAAAGGGTTAATCATGGCGCCGAAGCGCCAAGCCTAGACCGCTTTCCCCATTATCATAGCGTCGCAGAATTGGTGATTTTCGAGTCTGGGAATGGCTCATTCTGGCTCGATGGCGAGGAGACGGAACTGCACCCCGGTTGCGTGGTCTATGTGCCGCCCATGTGTCACCATGACTATATGTTCAGTCCGGGCGAGAAATCCTGGGTCTTGGTGCAATTGGATGCGGATACGGTTCAAGCGCTCGCCCAAGCGCTACCGGAACTGGATTTGGCGCGCCCTTTCTATGGTGTCCCAACCGAGAGCCAAGCCAAACAGCTCAACACACTCTGTAACCTTTTGTTGGACACCACCCAGTCAAGCCCGCAGTCCGCCATCGTGACCCGCACAGCGGAACTCATCGTCTGGGCCGCACATGCAACCCGTGTGGCACCAGCCCCCGCACAAGGCAAAGGCCAACAAGTGGCGCTTCCCGTCGACCGCCTGCGCCCAGCGCTCGACGCGCTGCGCGCTCAGCCTGGCAAGGAGTGGACGTTGGAGCAAATGGCCTCGCTCTGTCACATGTCGGCCAATTATTTTTCGCGGCGCTTTGCGGAAATCATGGGCATGAGCTTGACTGTCTATATGCGGGTTTACCGCTTGCAATTGGCAGCCCGGCGGCTGGTACAAGGGCGAGAGCCTATTGGGATCATTGCCCAAGACGCAGGATTTGCGAGCCCAGCCCATTTTGCTTTCCAGTTCAAACAAAGGTTTGGACTAACCCCGCGCGCTTACCGACAAGCCGGCCAGACGCGCAGCTTACCTCAGCCCATAAGGACATCTGCATGACCCCTCGTTCGCCCCTCAAAGGCTTGAGCCTTGCTGCTTTGACTTGGGCATGCGTGGCAGGTAGCGGCGCGAGTGCACAGACGACCGGCCCCTTGCACGTGCCCTCGCCAGATTGGCGCGATCAGGTGATTTATTTCGTCATGACCGACCGCTTTGAGGAGGGGGACCCCAGCAATAACAACCAAGGCAAGGGTGAGTTTGACCCCGCACAAAGGGGACGTTTTTCAGGCGGTGACCTTAAAGGCGTGGAAAAGCGCTTGGACTATATTCAGGGCCTTGGCGCAACTTCGGTCTGGGTGACGCCACCTGTCGAGAACCAATGGCTGGACCCCGCAACGGGCTATGGTGGCTATCATGGCTATTGGGCCAGCAATCTCAAGGCGATTGATCGGCATTTAGGGTCGCTGAAAGACTATCAAAGCCTGTCGCGTGCGCTGCACGGAAAGGGGATGTATTTGATTCAGGATATTGTCCTCAATCATACGGGCAATTTCTTCAATTATGGATCGGAGTCTGACCCAAAGGATCCGACCAAGGGCTATGTCCCTTACCCGAACTCCGTGCCAATGGCGGCACCCACGCAATATCCGTTCTCTCTCAATGACCCCCGCCGCAAGGCGGACCGTGAAGCCGGGATCTACCACTGGACCCCGGACATCAAAAACCTTTCCGAGCGCGATCAAGAGCTCAATTACCAATTGAGCGGCTTGGATGACCTAAACACCGAAAACCCAGTCGTGAAGCGGGCCTTGCGCGATTCCTATGCGCATTGGATCAAAGAAGCTGGGGTCGATGGCTTCCGCGTGGATACGATCTTTTACGTCCCGCCCGAGCTTATGACCGACTTCATGTATAGCAAGGACCCGAAAGCGCCGGGGATTGCAGAGATAGCCCGGCGGACAGGTCGCGAAAACTTCCATGTCTTCGGTGAAGGCTTTGGCATGGATCGCCGTTTTGAGGACAAGGTCGCGCGGCGGGTCAATAGCTATATGGTCGGCCCACAGGGCGAGGCCCGTTCGCCCGGCATGATCAATTTCCCGCTCTATGGCACGGCGACCGACGTCTTTGCACGTGGGAGACCGCCCGCGGAGTTGGCCTATCGGATTGAAAATATGATGGCGCTACACCAGCGGCCACATCTAATGCCAACCTTTCTCGACAATCACGATGTCGACCGCTTTTTGAGTGGCGGGACAGAAACGGGCTTGCGTCAAAACTTGCTGATGTTGATGACTTTGCCCGGTATCCCAGTCATCTATTATGGCACGGAGCAAGGCTTCACCGTGCAGCGCGCGGCCATGTTTGCTGAAGGGTGGGGGTCTGGCGGGCGCGATCATTTCGACACGACGAGCCCGCTTTATCGCTATATTGCCAGCCTCACCAAATTGCGGCGCGAGAACCGCGTCTTGTCGCGTGGCACACCCAAAGTTTTGGCGGGGGAAGCTGCTGGCGCTGGGGCGCTGGTCTATCTGATGCAGGATGGCGGCGAGACCTTATTGGTGGCCATGAATACGGCAGACCATCCCGTGCTTTTGGATAATCTCGACATTGGCCAAGGCGCAGGTACCGTGCTTCAGCCGCTTTTTGCCATGGACGGCAAAAAGCCACTCTTGGTGGTTGGACAAAATCAACGGCTGACAACCGAACTTGGCGCGCATGCTGGGACCGTTTGGCGTGTCTCTAAGGCACCACCGCTTAGCCTGAAGGCGACCTCGAACAGCTTGAGCTTAGACCCATTGCCACAAGGCCCGATCACGGAGCCGATTTTGATGGTGCCGGGGCAAGCAAGCCCCGGGGAGACCATTAAGCTCGTGCTCGACGGCAATTTGGGCGATGCACAATCTGTCCAAGCTGACGCCTCAGGGCGCTGGACCGCGAAAATCTCCACCGCAGCCTTTGTTGATGAGACCATCACCCACCGGGTGACGGCCTATGCTGCAAAGACGGGTCAAGCCTCAAATGCGGGCACGTTCAGCGTTCGCCCCGCTTGGAACCTTCGTAATGAAATCTCCGATCCTGCTGGTGACGATACAGGGCCACCGGGTTCAAGCTATAGCTACCCAACTGATCCCAGCTTTGCCGAGCCAACCATGGACTTGCGCGGGGTACGGGCCTCAACCGCTGGCGGTGCGTTGAAGCTGGAGATTCATGTTGGTGCGATCAGCCAAGTTTGGAGTCCACAAAATGGCTTTGACCATTTAAGCCTGACTGGCTTCATCCAATTGCCGGGGCAGTCGGATACAGGCGCGCGCGTCATGCCGAACCAGCGCGGTGATCTGCCCGATGGCATGCATTGGCATTACCGCTTCCGCGCCCATGGTTGGACCAATGCGCTGTTCAGCCATGTTGGAGCCAGTGCCACCCAAGAAGGCACAAAGACAGGCCCTGCCCCCAGCATTTCGGTCGATAAGGAAGCCAAGCGGATTACGCTCATCTTTCCAAGCTCAAGCTTTGGCGACCAAGCGGACTTAACCGGCGCGAAGCTGTATCTGACGACGTGGGACTATGATGCCGCCTATCGTGCCCTAGAGCCCACAGCCGGGGCCTATATTTTCGGCGGCGCCAAGTCGTCGAGCGGTCCCAAAATCATGGATGCCATCGGCCCATTCTCGATTGGAGCCGCGCCTTCAAAATAGGCCAGTGATGTGACGGTCCGCGTCCACCCCGATGGCTTCGGCGGCGGGGGTTTTGGGCAGGCCCGGCATCGTCATGATGTCGCCGCATAAGGCCACGACAAAGCCTGCCCCCGCGCACAGCCGCACATCGCGGACGGTGACGACATGGCCTTGCGCCGCGCCCAAGACTGTCGGGTCAGTCGAGAAGCTATATTGGGTTTTGGCCATACAAACGGGAAGATGGCCAAAGCCTGCCTCTTGCCAGCGGCGCAACTTTGTCAAAGCGGCCTTGTCGATCACGACTTCTGCGGCTCGATAGATTTCTTTGGCGACGGTCTCAATCTTGGCGCTCAAAGGCAAGGCGTCAGCATAAAGTGGCTGAAAGCGCGCACTGTCTGCCGCCACCAGTTCAACCACCGCTTGGGCTAGTTCTTGCGTGCCCGCACCCCCGTCGGCCCAGTGACGACAGAGAATGGCGCGGCTACCATGGCCATTCGCAAACGCCTCGACAGCGGCAATCTCCTCGGCTGAATCTTGCACGAAATGATTGATCGCCACCAAGGTCGGCACGCCAAAGCGGGCGAGATTTTCCAGATGCTGGCCGAGATTGGCGCAACCGCGAATGAGAGCGTCAACATCGGTTCGACCGAGGTCGGACTTAGCCACCCCACCATTCATCTTCAACGAACGGATGGTGGTAACCACGACGACCGCTTTGGGGCTGAGGCCAGCTTTGCGGCATTTAATGTCAAAGAATTTCTCAGCCCCAAGGTCTGCCCCAAAGCCTGCTTCGGTCACAACAAAGTCGGCTAGCCCCATGGCAGTCTTGGTGGCGACGACACTGTTACAGCCATGGGCGATGTTGGCAAACGGTCCGCCATGGATCAGGGCTGGATTGCCCTCCAGAGTCTGTACCAAATTGGGCTCAAACGCCTCTTTCAACAAAGCCGTCATGGCACCGTCGGCCTTTAAATCCGCGCAGGTGACAGGGCTGTGGTCCTTCCGATAGGCGACAATGATTGCGCCAAGGCGGGCTCGAAGGTCCGCCAAATCCGTTGCCAAGCAAAAGATCGCCATCACTTCGGAAGCAACGGTGATGTCAAAGCCCGTCTCGACCGGCTGACCATTGCCGCCAAGCGACGTGACGATAGAGCGAAGCGCGCGGTCATTCATGTCCATCACGCGCCGCCATACGACTTTGCGCGGATCAATCCCCAGCGCATTGCCCCAATAGAGATGATTATCGACCATGGCAGCCAACAGATTGTGAGCTGCCGTAATGGCGTGGAAGTCGCCGGTGAAATGCAAGTTGATTTCATCCATCGGGATAACTTGGGCGTGGCCGCCCCCTGTCGCGCCGCCCTTTTGCCCAAAGCAGGGGCCGAGTGAGGGTTCGCGGAGACAAATGGCCACTGACTTGCCGAGCCGTGCCAGCCCATCGCCCAGACCGATTGTGGTAGTGGTTTTGCCTTCGCCAGCCGGGGTCGGGCTCATGGCGGTAACGAGAATAAGTGCTGCTTGCTGTGATCGCTGGCTCACGGCCAAACGGGCGGTGTCTAGCTTGGCCTTGGTGCGACCATAGGGGATCAAGGCGTCGGCTGGAATGCCAATCTTAGCTGCCACTTCGACCAATGGCTTTGGTGTCGCGGCTTGAGCGATTTCAATATCAGTTGGCAATGTCCGGCCCCTTCGCACTACGGCAATTTGGCCTCGCTAATGCCATTGGCATCTGCTTGTAAAGCCATGGCTCCAGCGCAGATTAGAGGACTTCAAAGATTTGATAGACGACGCCCGTAGCTTCTTGGGTACCGACGCCAATACCAATCATGTCGTTCAGCCAGTCATATTGTGCTGCACCAGTCTCAAAGCGCGTGACGGTGCGCAGATTAAACGCCTCCGGCGACAGGGTCTCGCCCTTCTTAAACCGCACCATGTCCTCGGCTGATGCGCGCAATGCGCCCTGATAGGTTAGGTAGATCAAAGCGCCATCATCGGTCTTCAACGTCAAGCGCACATCAACCAGCATGCGATCTTCACCGCGATAGAGCGCCCAGTCTGCGCCGCCGGGGAGCACGTCGCCCGTCAAGCGTGGCCCCTCAAACCTGCCGCCCAGAACCGGCGCAATCAAGCGATTGCCTTGAGGTGTCTTGCCGATCCGCGCCATGGCAGCAAAATCAACTTGAAGACGGAGGGCGGTCAGGAATTGGCTGTTCAATTGGGTCATGAGGACTTTCTAGCCGCATCGGCCGGTTTGGCCAAGGCACTGGCCCGTATCGCTTCACTTCTGCGCTTTGGCTTCGACTTCCCGCATGACGCGCAGCACATTGCCGCCCCAAATCTTGGCGATATCTTCTTCTGAATAGCCCTCTGCCATCAAGGCCTGGGTGATCTTCCAAACCTTGGACGCATCTTCGAGGCCGACGACACCGCCACCGCCATCCCAATCAAGGCCAATCCCGACATGGTCGACGCCAATCAGTTTAATGGCATGGAGGAGATGGGCCATGAAGTCGTCAAAGGTCGCGCGATTTTCAGGAAATTCCGCATCCAAGCGCACGCGGGCTTGGCGGAAGGCCTCTTGATCTGCTTGGCTACGGCTGGCGAGATTGGGATAAGCGGCGCTAAGTTTTGCAAGCGCTTCGCGCCGCTCTGGCGATTGTGGCAAGGCTTTCAGATAAGCACCAAAAGCATTCATCTGGATCACCCCACCTTTTGCGGCCAAGGCCTTGAGGCGGTCGTCGTCCAGATTACGCGGGTGGTCGTAAATCGCCTTGCAGCCACTGTGCGAAGCGATGATGGGGGCGGTCGACAGCTCCAGCATCTGGTCGAGTACTAGGTCAGATGCATGCGACTGGTCGAGGATCATGCCTAAACGATTGGCCTCTGCCACCAATTGCTTGCCAAGCGGGCTAAGCCCACCCCATTCTGCCTTGTCGGTTGAACTGTCAGCCCAGTCATTGGTGGCGAAGTGAACTGGCCCAACAAGGCGCACGCCCAGCTTATAATAGGTCTGCAGCAGCGACACATCCTTGGCCAAAGGATAGGAATTCTCAATCGACATAAAGACGACGCGCTTGCCTTCGGCAGCAATCTTGGCCGCATCATCGGCTTTCAAGGCAAGGCCAAAGACCTTGGGGCTTCGCGCGAGCATCTCGCGGATAACAACGGCGCGCATCAGGCCTGCATCGCGGGCGGCGTTGAGGCCTTCGGGCGTGCGCGGACCTTGGGCCGTATAAATCACCCAGAAACCACCATCGAGACCGCCCTCTTTCATGCGCGGCACATCGACTTGGGCAAAGGCCGTCTTCCAATCATTATGCTTTAAGATATCAAAGCCCGGGCGGGCGACCACTGCCGGAGTATCGAGATGGGTATCGAGCGTCAAAATCCGCTCATGTAAAGCCCGTGCAGCCCGCTCAGTCGGCAAAGTCTTGGCGAACGCCGGTTGGCACAGGAGCGCCGCAAAGCTGACACTAGCAAAAACAAAACTGGCTTGGCGAAGGGCATGTGCGCGCATCATCCTGTTTCCGTCATCTGATCAAGCAAGGGATTACAGGCGATCTTGCGCGTCTTGTCCGGCTTGTCGAGTCAGACACGACGCGGGCGGTGCAGCGCGCATCCAGCGCCCACGAATAAGGCGCTGAATGCTGCTGAGTTGGTGTCGTACGCTCAGCCCAAGAGTAAAGGCACGATGACCATGCCAAGACCGATCGTGGCACCGATCCACACCAAGGAACGAATGGTCTTCACGCCATAGGCGTAAAGTGGCACGTAAATGATCCGGCCAATCAGATAGATATGGGCACCCAAAACGGTGATCGTATTCTCTTTACCAGCCGCAACCGCGATCAAAACGGCTGCAATAAACAGCGGTAAGGTCTCATACAGATTGTCCTGTGCCCTGCGCAAACGCTCTGCCATGGGCGAAAGCGGTGGCATGCTTTCATCACGGGCACCCATATTCCATTTCAAGCCATATTGGCCGGTCCGTGCGACATCAAACAACAGAATTTGAACAAAGGCCAAGACCAGCGTCCAAGCCAAAACGGTCAAAAGTGGTGTCATTTTGTATTTCCCTCCCCAGAATTCCGCCCATTTTGAGCGTCTTGTCCGCATAGGATGCCAATGTGACGGCAGCGTCAAGGAAAGCGACAGGCTTTGGCTGCAAGCCCAGCTATCCACACCCCGATGTCGCAATGCAGCCTCTTTAGAGCACTTAGCACTTGCAAAAGAACAAAATAGGAACATAGTGCTGCCCATGGTTGCACGTTCTTATCTTGGCCTTCTTGCCCCTGAGCAGGATTTCGAGCGCCTGCGCGCGTATCGCGATCAACTCTTGACCATGGCGCAAGCCTATCGGCCGGGCGGCGCGGAATATATGGCGCTGTCGCGCGCCGTCATGGCTTTGGATGAAGCAGCCGGGACAGTGATGAATAAGCCGAGCTTCTATCAAAGCCGCCTGCACAAAACGACCTGAGGCCCGCCCCCCGGATTTACAGGCACGCCTATACATAGATAAAATTTATTGAATGACGATATATAATCGATTGGACCAATGCAACTTGCTGGCATAGCCTGTGGTCATGAGTTCACGAGATTGAGGAAGAGGATATGACGATGGAAACACAAGGCAAATGCCCGGTTATGCATGGTGGCGGCCAACCCGCTAAAGTCGGGACGCAATCCAATCGCGATTGGTGGCCAAATCAGCTCAATCTGAAGATGCTGCATCAGCATACCAGCCTCTCGAGCCCGATGGCGCATGGCTTCGACTATGCCGCCGCCTTTCAAGCCCTGGACTTCGACGCGCTCAAGGCCGATGTGATGGCCCTGATGACCCAGTCGCAAGACTGGTGGCCAGCCGATTACGGACATTACGGCCCCTTCTTTATCCGCATGGCATGGCACAGCGCGGGTACCTATCGCACAGGCGATGGACGCGGTGGAGCAGGTGCTGGAACCTTGCGGTTTGCGCCCTTGAACAGCTGGCCCGACAACGGCAATCTCGACAAAGCGCGTCGCCTATTGTGGCCGATCAAGCAAAAGTACGGCAGCGCGATTTCTTGGGCCGACCTTATGATCCTCGCGGGGAATTGCGCATTGGAATCCATGGGCTTTGAGACCTTTGGCTTTGCCGGTGGCCGCGCCGATGTGTGGGAGCCTGAAGAAGATATCTATTGGGGCAAGGAAAAGGGTTGGCTAGAGGATCAGCGCTATGCTGGCGAGCGTGACCTTGAGCATCCTTTGGCTGCTGTGCAAATGGGCTTGATCTATGTCAATCCAGAAGGCCCCAATGGCGTGGCAGACCCCTTGGCGTCGGCCTTTGACATTCGCGACACCTTTGGCCGCATGGCCATGAATGACGAAGAAACTGTCGCCCTGATCGCTGGCGGCCACACGTTCGGCAAAGCCCATGGCGCTGCGGACCCCAGCAAATATGTTGGTCCAGAACCTGAAGGCGCGACCCTTGAAGAGCAAGGCTTTGGCTGGGCCAATAGCTTTGGTTCGGGCAAGGGCGTGGACACCATCACCAGCGGCCTCGAAGGCGCTTGGACCACTAACCCGATTAAGTGGGACAACAACTACTTCGACAATCTGTTTGGCTTTGAATGGGTGCAGAGCAAGAGCCCAGCTGGCGCGACCCAATTTGTGCCGGCAGAAGCCGATGCGCATGGCATTGTGCCCGATGCACATGACCCCAATAAGCGCCATGCGCCCGTGATGTTCACCACTGACCTCGCGCTGCGGTTTGACCCGATCTATGGACCCATCTCGAAGCGGTTCCATGAAAATCCAGACCAATTCGCTGATGCCTTTGCGCGGGCATGGTTTAAACTGACCCACCGCGATATGGGCCCCCGCGCCCTACATTTGGGCCCTTGGGTGCCGAGCGAAGAGCTGATCTGGCAAGACCCGATCCCGGCCCGCGACCATGCGTTGGTCGATGAAACCGACATCGCAGCCTTAAAGGCAGAGATCGGCGCATCGGGCCTCAGCATTGCAGAAATGGTGTCGACAGCTTGGGCTTCGGCCTCGACGTTCCGGGGTTCAGACAAGCGCGGTGGGGCCAATGGTGCCCGCATCGCTCTGGCCCCGCAAAAGGACTGGGCAGTCAATCAACCAGCACAATTGGCCAAGGTGTTGGATCAGTTGCGCGCCATTCAGGCCAAGTTCAATGCCAAGGCCGCCTCCGGCAAGAAGGTCTCTTTGGCGGACTTGATCGTACTGGCAGGGTCAGTCGGGATCGAAGAGGCTGCTGCCAAGACCGGTCGCCATGTGACGGTTCCTTTCACCCCCGGGCGGATGGACGCCAGCCAAGAGCAAACCGACGTGGCTTCGTTCCAAGTCATGGAGCCTGCCGCCGATGGGTTCCGCAATTACCAAAAGCCCGGCCTCTCCGTCTCGGCTGAGGAGTTGTTGGTCGATCGTGCCCAGCTTCTGACCCTGAGCGCGCCGGAAATGACGGTGCTTGTTGGCGGATTGCGTGCCTTGGGTGTCACCACAGAGTCTCATGGCACCTTGACTACGCGACCTGGCGCTCTGACAGCAGATTTCTTCTCGAACCTGCTCGATATGGATGTAGTCTGGGCCCCTTCGGCCACGGCTCCCGGCATCTATGAAGGCCGGAACCGCAAGACCGGCGCCATCGTCTGGACCGCGTCACGGGTCGATTTGGTCTTTGGATCGAACTCGCAATTGCGGGCCTTGGCAGAAGTCTACGCCAGCCACGATGGGCAAGCCCGCTTCGTCGACGCCTTTGTAGCCGCGTGGATCAAAGTGATGAATCTGGATCGCTTCGATCTGATCTAAAGCTTCATGCGACCCTTAAGCCCTTCACCGCGCTCCTTCGGTGAAGGGCTATTCTTTTGGCCAACTCAATCGGCCCCAAACTCCCAAATCAATCTGAGACCTGCGACGAGAGCGTCTTTGGTGGTCGTATCGACACCTGGGTCGAGCACATATTGAACATCGCCTTGCAGGGAGAATCCGCCGCCAATCGGTGCCGCATAGGTCATCTCAAAATTGGTTTCTGCCTTTGAGAGTCCAACGAAGCGAGCCAGCGGCGTTGTGCGTACATGCGCCAGTGCCATGCCGAATTGATCCTCAGGACGGCTTTCCAAAAGCCCCGCCCAGACGACACCCGCCCCGACATAACGATCCACAGCATTGAGATCTGACTTCGCCGTTCCCGCCCGCAAGAAGGTGGTGGTCGCAGGATCGAGATGATAGTCCACCGTGCCATAGAAGCCTGAATTGCCATTTTGAAGACGGGCGAGGGAGTCACTACTGGCTTGTGAATAGGCCCAGCCTCCAAGCGCCCAACGCCAGGATTCTGCTTGTTGCTCAACTTCCAGCACACTCAACAGACCGTCGTCCTTGCGCCAACGAAGATCGGTACGATCTGGCCTAAGGGGATCGCCAGGCACGGGATCAAAAACGCCAGCTCGAAGCTTGAAACCTGCCCCCAGAGCTGCCTCGCCAACCACAGCCCAGCCCAAGGTTGGGAAAATGGATGGCCCATTCAGCCCCGATTGCGCGAAGCTGGGCACGATCCCCTGCGAGGGATTGATGAAGAGGCTTGAGGCCCCCGGCGTATCAAATGTGCCGTTGAGATCGATCAATCCCAGCTTCAGATAAGAGCCGGATTCATCGAATTCCTTCGCGACCCACACCTCATAGGGCCGCAGCGCCTCGGTGCCAGTTTCAATGTTGGAGATGCCCTGCAGATCACCAACTAGGTCGCCGGAGAAAGCTTTCTTGCCGTTGTAGAGCGCGCCAATGCTCGCTTTGATCCCGCGCAGGCCGTGGGCGGCACCGTCATAATTGACTTGCACCGACACATTATCGAGCGTCCGAGATCCCTCTTTAATCCCGCCTCTGAGGTTGGAGAAGACATCTATCGTCACATTGCCTGCAAGGGAGAAAGGTTTCGCCGCCTCGCCATCTTGGGCCAGCGCCCGAGATGTTGTTGCGGTTGGGATAAGCGCGACGGCGATAGGCAAAAGCCAACGGGTGTACATCTTAAGCCGCCTTGATATCGCTGAAGAAGAGGTCGGCACATTCGCGCAAACGTGCGGCTTGGCGGGCAACATCTTCGGCGGCTTTGGTTACCGCCTCTGAGGCGCCTGCGGCGTCGGTAGCAGCGGCATCAAGCTCACCCACGCTGGCATGGGCCGCATCCGTACCATTCGAGGCGAGGCTGGCACTATGGGCAATCTGTTCGGTTGCGCCCGATTGCTCCCGCACACCATCGGCGGCAGCACGCGAAAGGCTTTGCATTTCTTCGATCATAGTGATGACCTGCAGCACCGAAGACGCAACATGATCCGAAGCCTGTTGGATTCGGCTGATGCGGCTGACAATGTCTTGCGTCGCATTGCCGGTTTGCGCTGCAAGGGACTTCACTTCACCCGCAACGACAGCAAAGCCTTTACCTGCTTCACCAGCCCGTGCAGCCTCAATTGTAGCGTTGAGCGCGAGGAGGTTGGTCTGGGTTGCAACCCCTTCGATCAAGGCAACCACTTCACCGATTTCCGCAACCGCTTCGGCAAGGCCCTTCACAGAGACATCAGTTTCCCGGCCCAGTTGCACAGCATCTTCGGCCAAACTCGCTGACTGAGCCATACGGCCCGCGATCTGTTCAACCGAGGCGGTCAATTCTGTGGTGGCCGCAGCAATCGACGATACGCTGTGTGAGGCTTCTTGTGCTGCAGAAGTTGCGACATGGGTCAGCGAACGGGTTTGGGACGCCATTGCACCTAACTGGCAAGCGCTGGCTTCCAGTTCCTGAGATGCGGACGCCAATGTCGACAAGCTTTCGCTCATCATGCCGGAGAATTTCTCCGTAAGGGCTGCAATTCTTTCAGCGCGCGCTTCGCGCTCTTGCGCGCTCATCGCAGCCAATTCCTCTAGTTTATTGCGCTCCAATGCATTGGTGCGGAAGCGGCCCATCGCGGCGGATAAGGAGCCGATCTCGCCACCTGCCTTGGCGTGTGGGGCCTCGATTGCCAAATTGCCCTCAGCCAGACCATTCATCGCCTCAGCCAAATCCGCGATAGGTCGAGCCACTGTGCGTCGCAGAAATATATTGACTGCGGCGGCAAAGGCGAACGCAAACAAGAGAATGGATGCCATGATGATTTCTGTTAGTTGCGCCTCCGATTCCGAGTCGGCGACAGCATCATCGACCGACGCCTCAATGACTTCCGCGGCGGCCTCCATCGTATCTTCGAGCGCGCTAAACTTTTCCAAAAAGGCAGGGATGGCTGCGCGCGTTGCGGCAGGATTGGATTCAGCCGTTGCAACAATCGCTTTCGCACTCTCGACATAGGTTGCCAAGGGTTGGGTCAAATCATCAAGCGCTTGCTTGACCTTTGGGTCCTTGGCCGTCGCTTTTGAATCGGCAATCGACTTCTCGAAAATCGCTATATGCTCTTCGGTATCTGCCTTCACTTGGGCAGCCGTGTAAATTGCCGAACTTGGATCTGACGCCAGAAGTGCTGCCAAGGCATCGCCACGCAAGGCGTCATGCATCATATCAGCCTGCATGTGATTGCGCAGGACCTTGGTTGCTGAAACCGATTGACTGACGCTTTGATGATAGCGGGTTGAAACCCAAAGGCCGGCGGCTGCGGCAGTTGCCGCGAGTGCAAACGACAACGCTCCGGCTAGGGTGATTTTTGCGCCAATTGTTGCTAATCGCATATGTGTGTCCTCAGAAGTTTGCTTCGGTCAGCATCGAGAACACACATGGAATGCACCTTACCCAAGGTTACATCGCAAAAGTTTTGACTTGGTTAATTGGTTTGTCCTGCAATTCGTCGTGAATTTGACGCATGCCCATGTTAGCTCAAACGCCATGATAGATCGTCGCGCGTTTCTCGCTTCCGCCGCCACAACAGCCCTTGCAATCACTCCGCTTGCGGGTTGTGCCGTAACACCCACAGCCATCCCGGCTTTGCCGACTTTTCCGCGCGCCCCACGCAGCCCGCGCCTGACAAACAAGACCGTGTCGCGCATTGCCCTAACGTCTTGTTCTGACCCGACCATGGACCTCAGCCTGTTTGGCGATGTTGAGGCTGCCAAACCTGATCTTGTGGTAATGATGGGGGATAATGTCTATGGCTCTAATTCTCCGACTGACCCAGAGCTGCCGAGTTTAAAAGAGGCTTACGGAAAGCTTGCCGAAGCGGCACCATTCCGTTCCCTCGTCGCCTCAACGCCAACAGAAGCTGTCTGGGATGATCATGATTATGGCATCAATGATGGCGGTGGCGATTTTGCCTTTAAGCAGCGCGCCCAGTCCATGTTTGCGACCTTCTGGAATGTCCCTGCCAATAGCCCGATCCGGCAGAGGCCAGGCATTTATCGGGCCTTTAGAACGGGGCCGCCGGGGCAAGTCTTGCAAGTCATTCTGCTGGACACACGCTACTTCCGTGATCCTCTGCTGCCGACAGATCAGCCCAATGCACCCGGCAAGGAGCGCTATATCCCCCACTCGGCAAGCTCTAACGCCGATGTCTTAGGGGCTGCGCAATGGGCGTTTCTGGAAGAAGAACTGAAAAAGCCCGCAGATATTCGCTTGATCATCTCCTCCATCCAAGTCATTGCCGATGGCCACGGCTGGGAGCGTTGGGGGAATTTCCCGCGTGCACAGCAACGCCTCTACGACTTAATTGCCGAAACCAAGGCCCAAGGTGTCGTGTTTGCATCCGGCGATCGCCATTATGGCTCGATCAATCATATCCAAACAGGCGTCGCCTATCCGCTGACCGACCTCACTGCCTCTGGCATCAACAAAGCTTTCCGGACAGAGCCCGGAACTACCGCCGTGCGCGAACCCTCGACAACGCGTTTGGGCGACGGCTATGGCCCTGTCAATTTTGGCCTAATCGACCTAGATTGGGCCGGACGGAGCCTAAGTCTCAAGCTCGCCGGTCGAGGTGGAGAAATCGTGGCGTCAACCCGTCTCTCCCTCGAAGACCTAAAGGCCTGAAGCCGACGGTCAGCAGGGCTTACAGCTCGCAGCGAAACTGGGTCCTTGTAAGCGAGCGTGTTTTATATGATCGTGCTGACCATAATAATATAGGGGAGCACGCGCCATGGATCACGCAACACCGATCGCCATCATCGGTGCCGGCTTAGGGGGCTTGGCAGCAGCCATACAGCTCAAACAAGCCGGCTATCAAAATCTGATCTTGCTCGAAAAAGGGGCCAAGGTAGGTGGCACTTGGGCACAGAACACCTATCCGGGCTGTTCCTGCGATGTGCCGGTCGCGCTCTATCAATATAGTTTTGCGCCAGCGATCCACTGGACCAATACCTATCCAAGCTCGGCCGAGATCCAAGCCTATTGCGAGCAATTGGTGACGGGCTTTGGCTTAGAGCCATTCTTATCGCTCAGCATTGAAGCGACGTCTGCCGTTTGGGATGAAGCGGCCCAAAGCTGGTCCTTGACGACAAGCGACGGGCGGGTCCGCCAATTCGGCGCGATCATCTCAGCCTTGGGCCAATTAAACCGCCCCTCAATCCCACCGATTCCGGGCCAAGCAAGCTTCAAAGGGGCCACCATGCATTCGGCGGCTTGGAACCATGATATTGATCTGGCTGGCAAGCGCGTTGGCGTCGTCGGCTCGGCAGCCAGTGCGGTGCAGTTAATTCCCGAAGTTGCAAAAGTGGCTGGCTCGCTGGTCGTGTTCCAACGCTCTGCCAATTACATCGGACCACGTGGCGACCGGGAAATTCCAGCTACCGAGATCGCACTCTTGCTCAGCGATCCGCAGGCGGCAGTGGACCTTGGTGCGCGTAACCGCGCGATGATTTTTGACACGGCCGACACCTATTTCTGGCAGACCTTTAGCTGGACGCCCGAAGGCCGCGCCGCCTATGCCGATATCGCCAAGCGACACTTGGAAAAGCAAATTGCGGATCCGGAATTACGCGCCAAGCTGACACCAGACTATGCCGTTGGCTGTAAGCGGTTTCTGTTCACCGACACCTTCTACCCGGCCCTCACACAAGACCATGTCACCTTGGAGACCGCACGGATTGAAGGCTTTGATGCGACAGGCATCCGCGTCGAGGCAGGCACGCATTACGATCTGGACGTTGTGATTTATGCCACCGGCTTTGAAACAACAGGTTGGCATTGGAGCTTGGATGTGGTCGGCCAAGATGGCATCCACCTCGCTGATCAATGGGCGGAAGGGCCTGAAGCCTATCTTGGAATCACGACCAAGGGCTTCCCCAACTTCTTCATGCTCTATGGCCCGCATACCAATCTAGGCCATAATTCCATCACTTACATGCTTGAGCGGCAGATTGAGTATGTTCAAGCAGTGTTGTCGGGGCTGGCGGAGCAAAAGGCCAATTCCGTCAGCATAAAGCCAGAGGCGCAAGCCCGCTTTATTGCCGATTTGCAAGACGCCTTAGGCCATACTGTTTGGGCCGATCCAAGCTGCAATTCTTGGTACAAGAACGACAAAGGCCAGATCACCCAGAACTGGGGCGGCAATTGCAAGTCCTATGCGGAGGCCGTTAGCAAAGTAGTTTGGGCAGACTACGTGGTCCGCTAACTCTGGCCAAAAAGGCGGTTTACTTGGCTTTGCTGCAACAGAGCGTCCAAAGGACTTGACAGAAAGGTGACAGATTGTCACACAAAAGGGGCTTGGACTTCGGTCCGGCGGCGTTTCGGGGAGGAGACGCCCTTTTGGCTCTCGCAAGAGGGTGGCCGCGCCTAACCATGGCGCGGCCTTTTTTTATCTCCCAATTTGCTCAATGATCCGAATGAATGACTGGACTGCGTCCTAATCTGACGTAGAAACGGTTTAGACTGTCGGGCTGAGTGTGAGCCCGGCACCAGCTGTGGCACAAACGCGTCAGACTATTTTCAGATTGAGTCGCAAGGACATCCCCGACATGGCCCCCTCCACGAGCCCCGAAGCATTGAATCCCGAGTTTTTGAATTTGTTGGCCGTTATTGGCCTTTATGTCTTAATCCTATTGGTCACGCTTTATTTCGCGCTCACGCGGTCTAATCGGCCTTTGGCCCAGCTCGGGCGACGGATCGAAGATATGAATGTCCGCTTTGTCGATTATCGGCAGGACCTTCAGACCGGAATCACTTCGGTCCGCGAAGAAGCCCAGCGTCAAAATAGCCAAGCGCGCGAGGAAATGGCCAATCGCATGGCAGGTATCGCGCAAGACTTACAGCGCCTAATTGATGTGATGTCCGCAGCCCAACGCGAGCGTCTCGACGCTTTCGGGGTGAGCTTGGCGGAGTATCGTGCGGCCACCAGCGAAGATAGCCGGGCCCTGCGTGAAGAGGTCAACAAAGCCATCGCCACGCTATCGTCCGGCCTTCTTGAGGGCATGACGGCACAGGGCCGTTCTCAAACCGAAGGCCTCGCCAAAGCGCAGACCCAGATCAAGGAAATGATGGAGGCCAATGACCGCACCGCGCTTGCCTTGCGCCAGACGGTTGAAGGCCGCCTTGACGTGCTGCGGCAAGAGAATGAAGCCAAGCTGGAGCAGATGCGCGTCACGGTCGACGAAAAGCTGCAGGGCACATTGGAGCAGCGCTTGGGCGCTTCCTTCAATCAGGTGAACGAACAATTGGAGCGCGTGTTTAAATCCGTCGGCGAGATGCAGACGATTGCGACGGGCGTCGGTGATCTGAAGCGCGTGCTGACCAATGTGAAAGCACGCGGGACCTGGGGCGAAGCTACCTTGGGCATGCTGTTGGAACAGGCCATGAGCCAAGAGCAATATGCCCAGAATGTTGAAGTCAAACCGGGCAGCAATCAACGGGTCGAATTTGCCATACGCTTGCCCAATGATGGCGACACGCCCGTGTGGTTGCCGATTGATGCCAAGCTACCCGTCGAAGATTATGAGCGCCTGATCGATGCCTCAGAGCGGGCAGACACGGTTGGAATCGATGCCGCCCAGAAAGGTCTTGAACGCGCGATTAAGATTGCCGCTAAGGACATTTTCGAGAAATATATCGCGCCCCCGCACACAACCGACTTTGCCATCATGTTCTTGCCGACTGAGGGACTATTTGCTGAAGTTGTGCGCCGACCCGGCCTTGTTGACAGCTTGCAGCGTGACTTCAAAGTCCTTGTGTCTGGCCCCACCACTTTGATGGCGACCTTGACGAGCCTGCGCATGGGCTTCCGGACTTTGGCGATCCAGCAACGCTCCAGCGAAGTCTGGCAAGTGCTCAGCAAGGTAAAGCAAGAGTTTGAGAAGTTTGGCGGCGTCCTCAAAAAGGTTGAGGATAAGCTCGATCAAGCCAAGAGCGTTGTGCAGCAAGCCCGCACGCGCGAAAATGTGCTGGGCCGCCAATTGAGGGCCGTTGAAACCCTACCGGGCAGCGCGCCCATTGCGACCTTGCCCTTTGCCCAATCGCAAGACCTGCTCGACGATGTGCTGGACGAGGGCGACGACGCCTAACCTCCGACCACTCTCACCCAAACAAAAAGCCCGCCGACTTTCGTCAGCGGGCTTTCTTTTTAAGTTAGGTGATCAGCCTATTCGCGGTCGCCCAAGAAGCTGAGCAAGAACTGGAACAGGTTGATGAAGTTCAGATAGAGGCTCAAGGCACCCATGCTGGTGGCAACCGACATCGCGGTGTCATCGCCCTTCAGGTAATAATATTCGAACTTCAAGCGCTGGGTATCGAAAGCGATCAGGCCCGAGAAGATCAACACGCCCAAGCCGGAGATGACGAAATTCATCATTGGGCTTTGCAAGAAGATGTTGACGATACCTGCCAAGATCAAGCCAAATACACCCATGATCAAGAACGAACCAAAGCCCGTCAAATCACGCTTCGTGGTATAGCCCCACAGCGACAAAGCGCCGAAGGCCGAAGCCGTGATGAAGAAGGTCGAGGCCAAGGACTGACCCGTGTAGATCAGAGCCAAGACGCCCAAGCCTGCACCGATCAAGGACACCACGGTCCAGTAGAGCAGGTTGGCGCCCGTCTTCGATGGGTTACGCATCGCGAACATCGAGATGAACAGAATTGCCATCGGCGAGAACGCGACAATCATCCCGAGACCGGTGTAGCCAATGCGGCCATCATTCATAACGAACAACATGTCACGAACGGGCGGCACTGACGATGTGATATAGGCCAAGATACCCGAGAGCACCAAGCCAAGACCCATCTTATTGTAGACGCCCAACATAAAGCTCCGCAGGCCAGCGTCGACGGACATGTCCATCGTGTTCCCGGCTGGGATCGCTTGAGCTTGAAACCTATTTTGGTCGTTCATTTTCTTTCCTTTTTAACATGCGAGCAGACTTCTGCCGCATTGCTTAAGCCCTAATATCGGACCTCAGAGCATTGGATGCAAGACAACTCTACTACACGATTTTGTGTGCAGGGCCGTTTCAGGTCGCCGACTGCTTTCGCGCTTCAACCCAAAGTTCAGGATCGCCGCATGTTTAGACTTCGCTATCCTAGTCATATGGTGGCAACGCGGCCTTTATGCTAGGAGCGACCTATGCTCCAATTACACACTTTTTCCCACTCCTCAGCCTCCTACCGTGTCCGCATTGCGCTGGCCTTGAAAGGGATGGCCAGTGAAAGCCACGCCGTCTCGCTAATTGCCAATGACCACCTTTCCGAGGGCTACCGCGCTCTCAACCCCGAAGGCCGGGTACCCGCAATCGTGACGGAGCAAGGTGTGTTGACCCAATCCTTCGCCATTATGGACTGGCTGGAGGACACGATCCCAGAGCCCAGCCTCTATCCAGCAGATGTTTGGCAACGGGCTTTGTGTCGTGCCTTTGCCCATGCCATTGCAAGCGACATCTTCCCAGTTCAGAATCTGGGTGTGCGGCGCAAGCTCATCGCAGATTTCGGAGCCGATGAGGCGCAAAGCACGCAATGGTGCGCAGACTGGATCGCCAAGGGCTTCGCCGCGTTAGAGGCCGAGACTGCCAAACGCGGCTGGCATGAAGGACAAGGCTATTTGTTTGGACCCACCCCGACTTTGGCTGATATCTGTTTGGTGCCACAAATGAATAATGCACGCCGCTATGGGGTGGACCTAACCCCCTTCCCGCTCTTGGTGGCAGCAGATGCAAAGGCGCGCGCGCACCCTGCCTTTGTAACTACCGCGCCTGAGACGCAAGCTGGCTGACAATCGACCTGCTGGGACCCACACCAAGATCATGAAACCACTCAATCTTGAATCCTATCTCCCCTATCGACTGAGCGTGGCCTCTAACAAGGTCAGCGCATTAATCGCTAAAGCGTATGAAGCGCGCTTTGGCCTGACGATTCCGCAATGGCGCTTGCTGGCAATCCTCTCAGAGGGGCAACCCCTGTCGCAACAAAATCTCGTCAACCGTACCGCGATGGACAAAGTAACCGTAAGCCGCGGCGCACAGGCTTTGATCACACGCGGCCTCGTTCAGTCCAAGCCAAGCGAGAAGGATCGCCGCGCCGTGGAATTGAGCCTGACAGCTGCCGGCGTCTCCATCGTACAAGATGTCGCGCCCGTCGCACTCGCCTTTGAGAAGTCCCTGATCGAGGCCATTGGCGGAGCAGCCGCTGAGCGCCTCGAAGCCATGCTGCGCAAGCTGGAAGATCAGGCGGAAAAATTAGCAAAATAAGCGCCACTCCATCTTGGCAATTAGTAACAAATGAAACTATAATGGTGCCAGATTTGGTTGGAGCACCCTATGGCGGACTTGTTTGAAAACCCACTTGGCACCGATGGCTTTGAGTTTGTTGAGTTCACAAGCCCAGACCCGGACGCACTGGCGACCTATTTCCGCCAATTGGGCTTTACGGCGGTCTCCAAACACCGCTCCAAAAATGTGATCCGCTTCAAACAAGGCGATATCAACTTCATCCTGAACATGGAGCCAGTGGGCCAAGCAGCGGAATTTCGCGAACAACGCGGACCATCAGCCAATGCAATGGCATTCCGGGTCAAGGATGCCGCCCATGCCTTTCGGGAAGCCATTGCGCGCGGCGCGGAAGCTGTCGACAGTCCTATCGGGCCGATGGAATTGGATATCCCAGCCATCAAGGGCATTGGTGGGGCCTTTATCTATTTGGTTGATCGCTATGGCGCGCAAAGCATCTATGATGTCGACTTTAAGCCCATTCCCGGTGCTGCCGAAGAAGAAGCAATCAATTCGACAGGTCTGACCTATCTCGACCACCTGACCCACAATGTGTTCCGGGGCAAAATGGATGTGTGGGCAGACTATTATGAGCGCATCTTCAACTTCCGCGAGATCCGCTATTTCGACATTGAGGGCAAAGTATCCGGCCTGTTTTCGAAAGCCATGACCAGCCCTTGCGGTAAAATCCGCATCCCCTTGAACGAGAGCAAGGGTGAAGAAGGCAAGACCGACCAGATCGAAGAATTCCTGCAGCGTTATAAGGGCGAAGGCATTCAGCACATCGCCATGGGCTCGTCCGACCTGTTGACCACAGTCGACCATCTGCGCGCCCGGGGCGTTGAGTTGCAAGATACGATTGATACCTATTTTGACCTGATCGACACCCGCCTGCCCGGTCATGGCCACGACGTCGAGGCCCTGCGCCAACGTCGCGTCTTGATTGATGGTGCGCCGAGTGAAGGCCAAGGCCTGTTGTTGCAAATCTTCGGCAAGGATGCCGTTGGCCCTATCTTTTTCGAATTTATCCAGCGAAAAGGAAATGAGGGTTTTGGCGAAGGCAATTTCAAAGCCCTGTTTGAAAGCATCGAATTAGACCAAATTCGACGCGGGGTTTTGCAAGGCTAAGGCCAATAGTAGGAGCGGTTTAGGATGGGTAAGATTGGGGCGCTCTGCGGGATAGCGGCGTTGAGTTTGGCATTGGGTGCCTGCACCATGACCACGCAGATGGGTGATGGGCCTGAAAAAACCCGCACTTTCCTGACAAGCCCCCCTGCCCCTATTCCCGCTTGGTCCATCGCTATTCATGGCGGGGCTGGTGTCATCGAACGCAAGGATTTGACGCCAGAACAAGACAAGGCCTATCGCGCGGCCTTGGCAGAAGCGATTGAGATTGGCGCAGACATTTTGCGCAAGGGTGGCGATGGGATCGATGCGGTGGAGGCCACCGCCCAATATCTGGAAGACAATCCTTTGTTCAATGCAGGCCGAGGTGCGGCCATTGATGCCTCTGGAA
This sequence comes from Aquidulcibacter sp., assembly GCF_049239865.1. Classification (NCBI taxonomy): domain Bacteria; kingdom Pseudomonadati; phylum Pseudomonadota; class Alphaproteobacteria; order Caulobacterales; family Caulobacteraceae; genus Aquidulcibacter; species Aquidulcibacter sp. Next base: position 9,299 of record NZ_JBMLTR010000165.1, on the reverse strand, counting down.
AAGCGACTTTGGATGCGGCCATCATGGTAGGGCCCGGCCTGAAGGCAGGTGCCGTTGCCGGCATGCTTACCACACGCCACCCGATTAGCGCGGCTCGCGCCGTGATGGAAAAGACCCCGCACGTGTTTCTGATCGGCGATGGCGCAGATCAATTCGCCCGCGAACAGGGTCTCGAACAAGTACCCAACACCTTCTTCCTGACGGCACGGCGCTGGCAAATCCTCGAAGAAGTTTTGACCGAACAGAAAATGCCCATCCCGCCCAAACCGCCCGGCCTTAACAATGACGGCCCCGTGCGCTCTGGCCCCAATGCCGCCAAGTCTGGCGAAGCCCGCTTTGGCACGATTGGTATTGTGGTGCGCGACAGCAAAGGCGTGTTGGTCGCTGGCACATCGACCGGTGGCTTGACGGGTAAGAAATGGGGCCGGGTCGGCGATGTGCCGGTGATTGGGGCTGGCACCTATGCTACGCCAAGCTGTGCTGTCTCTGGCACTGGGACCGGAGAATATTTCATCCGCCTCGGCGTCGCCCGCGCCATTTGCGACAAAGCGGCAGAAGCGGGCATCAGCCTGCAAGAGGCCGCCGATACCGTGATGAAGAAAGACCTGACCGCTTTGGGCGGTGATGGCGGCGTCATTGTCGTTAATGCGCGGGGACAGACCGTTGCCAGCATGAACACACCTGGCATGTATCGCGCGCAGATGAGTGCGGTCAGCCCTGCACGTGTCGCCATTTATGCAGACGAGAATTAAGGCAAGGGAAGAGACATGAACCAGCTGCGAGGCATTCACCACGTCGCCTATCGCTGTCGCGATGCCAAGGAGACCGTCGAATTCTATCACGACGTGCTGGGCATGGACTTCCAAATCGCCTTTGCCGAAGACCATGTGCCTTCCACCGGGGCCTATGACCCCTATATGCACGTGTTTCTCGATGCAGGCGGCGGCAATGTGTTGGCCTTCTTTGAACTGCCTGAACAGCCCGACATGGGCCGCGACCCCAATACGCCGGAATGGGTTCAGCATATCGCTTTCAAGGTCGATAATGAGGATGCGCTTCTGGCTGGCAAGGCCCGCGCCGAAGCCCGCGGTTGCTCGGTGATTGGCCCAACCGACCATGGCATTTTCCGCTCCATCTATTTCTTTGACCCCAATGGGCACAGGTTGGAACTCGCCCATGATACAGGTACCGCCGCCGAGTTGACCGAATTGCGGCGCGTTGCCCCAGACATGCTCGACGAATGGTCCAAGACCAAGAAGGCCCCGCGCCATGCCGATTGGTTGCACGCCAAGGCCCGAGCCAGCCACACAAATTCAGACCCAGCTTAAAACCCGCCATATAAAAAATTCTGGGGCCACCCAGCCATTAGGAAACGCCCATGAAACTCGCTTCTCTTAAATCCGGCCGCGATGGTCGCCTCGTCGTGGTCTCCTCAGACCTGAATTATTGCACTGATGCAGCCCTGATCGCCCCAACCCTGCAAGCCGCTTTAGACGATTGGGGCCGCTGTGGCCCTGCGCTGCAGACTTTAAGCGAAGCCTTAGAGCGTGGTGCGGTTCCCACCGAACGCTTCCATGAGCGTGAAGCCCATTCGCCTTTGCCGCGCGCCTTTCAATGGGCCGATGGCTCGGCCTATGTGAACCACGTCCAGTTGGTGCGCCAAGCCCGTGGCGCGGAGATGCCCGAGAGCTTCTGGACAGACCCGCTCATGTATCAAGGCGGCTCGGACGACTTCTTGCCGCCACGCGCCCCCATCCTGCTGGCCGATGAAACTTGGGGTTGTGACTTGGAGGCCGAAGTCGCCATCATCACCACCGACGTGCCGCAAGGTATCAGTGTCGAGGCCGCCCGTGACCACATTGCGCTGGTCTGTTTGGTCAATGATGTCAGCTTGCGCAACTTGATCCCGAATGAGTTGGCCAAGGGCTTTGGCTTTTTCCAAGCCAAGCCCGCGAGCGCCTTTTCCCCCGTCGCCGTGACGCCCGAAAGCCTCGGGCCTCTATGGGATGGCGGCAAGCTGCATGTGACCTTGAGCGTCGACCTTGATGGCAAGCCGCTGGGTCGGGCTGAAACCGGTATCGATATGACCTTTGATTTCGGCCAATTGATTGCCCATGCTGCCCGGACGCGTAACCTCTGCGCCGGCACCATCATTGGGTCGGGCACGGTCTCCAACCGCGATGGCGCAGGCGGTCCTGGCAAGCCGATCGCCGAAGGCGGCCTTGGCTATTCCTGCTTGGCCGAAGTCCGCGTGGTTGAGACCATCCTGCATGGTGCCGCCAAGACCCCCTTCCTAAAGCACGGCCAAGTCGTGCGCATCTGGGCCGACGATGCCAAGGGCCACTCGATCTTTGGTGCGATTGAGCAAAAGGTGGTTGGATAGAGGTCTCAATACTGCGCACATCATCGCCGCCGGAGTGTCGGAACGGAAAGGGTAAAGCAGCATGAATAGCCCCGCGTGGGAAACCACCGGGGGTGCAGGGACAGCGCCCATACCCACCCAAAACATGGGCGATGCATGACCGCATTGTTAAACTTACGTTAGATTGCCGTGAAATTTGTCGATCCGCGTTGACGAAGCAGCGGTGATGGAGTGGAAAGGGTGCGAACGGCCCTCCCCGGATGCCGTCCAAGAGGTGATTAGCCTTGCGACTTCGATTGACCATGATCGCCGCAGCCGCCCTATTGGGTAGTTTTGGAGCGGCAGGCACGATGAACGGCTTGTGGGCCACGTCAGATGCACGCGCGCATAGCTTAGATGGCCTGAAGCTCGCCCTCGGATTGCCCTATGGCAACACGACCACGCACAAGATTCAGATGAGCACCTCGACCGCTTTTGCGGGTACAAACAGCCACACCTGTGTGGGCCAAGCCGTCGCTGCCGCCCCCCACAAAAACCTCGTTGCAGAGATTTTCCAAAGACCGCATGTTCGCGCTGTGCCCCGCATGGTAATGGCCGAAGCAGCCCCTCAAGCGCATGCCTTCAGCCCGGTCGCAGCACCGGCGCCACCTGAACCACCAGAGCCACCCTTACCCGCCGAACCCCCGACAGTCCCGGCCTCCATTGCACCAGCATTCGCTGCACTAAGCTCTACCCTGCATTCGCCCGACGCGGTGAAGGGCTTAATGGCGCTTGCTGAAGCTGACGCAGGCCGATCCGCGAAGCTCGCCTCACGTGCAGCAGAGGCCGCCGTTGCAGCCGAAAAGTCCCAGGCTTCTGTAGAGGTTCAGATCAGTCTTAAAAGACCGGTGATTGTCACCCAAAGCCAATATGAGGGCCTAGAGCGCGAGTTAGATCAAGCTTTGGCGCGACTGGAAGTAAGCCAAGCCCTAGCGGCTCGGATCAATGAAAGTGATCCATCGTTCTTCGTCCTTCGAGCCGATGGCAAGAAGTTTTGCGGCACGCCTCAGGCCGGCGAAGCATGCACGTTGTTAAGCCCGACAGATATTGCCCGCATCCGCTCTGATGTCGCGGCGCAAGTGAAGCTAGCCAATAATTAGCTGCGCCAAGTTCAAATCAAGCTTGCACGTGCTCGCCTGTCCGACGGCTAGGACCGCAGAAATCCTTCAGAGACTTCTATCCTGCCAGTTGTGGCCGAACTTATTGGGACAGTGATGTGGTTTGCATCGACGGCGTCGCGTCTGGCAATTGCACCCGGATGGTTGCAACTTCAGGACGTTCTGCCAAAGCGACAGCGGTCAAGCTTGGACGATCGGCTTCAGCCAAGGCATAGGCGATGAGGGTATTGACGCATTGCGTCTCATTCACCACCCGGTCCCGACGCGCAGCCTCGGCACACATTTTGGTCGCAGCCTGCTCAATCTGCTTGAAAACCACTTCAGGCGCAGCATTGGCCGCCACCTTCTGATCGGCGATTTCTGCCTGCGCAGAACCAGCAGCCAAAACCGCAAAAGCAATCAGTCCAACAAAACGGTGTGTCATGGTTATCTCCTCAATGACCCACAAAATTGCGCGACCATCTGTCCCGTTTTTTGAATGTGACACTAAAATGACTATGTGACAACACTTATATGACAAATATATGACTTTGAGACGACATTTTTGTAAACTCGTGGAATTAGTCAATATAAATCAATTATTTGGTTTCTGAAAAAACGTAACAAAACCGTCACAAAGCCTTCTGAAAAGGTCCTTATAGGCTTATCAAAGCCGAAAGAATTTCGCTGTATCCTTGGGAAACATCGGGAGAGAATTTATGCGTGCGTTCGGCAGTCCGCCAGATTTAAGCGCCATTAAGGCAAGTTATATGGTCAGTCTAAAGGCAGATCTTAGCACGCTAGAGGGGCTACAAAGTGAAGTCGATTTTGGCTTTGCCGAGCCTAGAACCTATCAAGAATTGCGCCGCCTCGCCCATGTTCACGCTGGTAATGCCGCAACGTTTGGATTTAGCGCACTAGGTGATACGGCCCGCGCAGTGGACATCCAATTGAGCGAAACCCCCGGTCCATCCGAACGGCTTGCACCCCTGATCGCCACGTGGCGGAGAGAGCTTCAAAGCGCCTGTCATAGCCAGTAAGAAGCCTTGCGCCATTGCGGCGAAGGTTTGATGTGAAGATGCAGTGCGCGTCTAGACAGCGCCACATTTGCGGCCATAAGCAATCAGCCTGCGTTCAGAAAGAAATACCTAGCATAGGGCTTGTCTGAAAGCCGAAATGAAAGAAATTCTGATGTCAAAACTTTTACTGGTGCGTTCGATTGCAGCCGTTTGTGTGCTTGCAACCCCCAGTATCGCGCAAAACGGTCCCGCCCAAAGCCTGCTCACCACTTTGGGCCCAGGGCAGAGCCGATCGGTCGACATTTCCTTGCGGGCGCGAATTGGCCCGCTGGAACTGGCGCGCGGCTCGTTTAAGGTTAGCCTGACTCAGGACAGCTATAGCGGTGAAGCAACCTATCGCACGTCTGGTATTGCCGCCTCGTTTAACAATGATGCGGGTGTAGCAACGGTTAAGGGCGCAATTGACGATGGTCAGTTGAAGCCGCGCACATTCGTCAATCAAGAAACCAATGGCAAGAAACGCCGCATCACCATGAATTTCGCGGGCCGTTCCGTGGATGTGACCGCTGCACCCATGTGGGGCAGTATGGGCTTTCCGCCAGCGACTTTGGCCCAGAAGCTTGAAGCCGTCGATCCCGTGACGGGCCTGATGGAGTTGTCGCTCGTAACCGGCCGCGATGCGGGACGGGCCTGTGGCGGTGCTGTGAAGATTTTTGACGGCAAGCGGCGCTATGATATTCGCACCCAATATGTCGGGATCGAGAACGTCTCCACCCCGGCCTATAAGGGTCCTGCGACCTATTGCCGGGGCACCTATACCGAAGTGGCCGGCTTCAATCAGAAGAAGCAAGGCGAATCGCGGGACCCCATTCGCCTTGAAATCTGGCTGGCTGACGTGGGCAAGATGGGCGTATCTGTTCCCGTCCGCATGACGGGGTCTAAAGGCATTTACACCGCGGTGCTCTACGCCGACCGTGCCGTCGTCCGCTAAAAGTCAGATCAAACGTCTGGCAGAAGGCCGCTATCTTCTGGGTGGCCGACCTTTTTGATCAAAGCGGCCTTTAGCTTCTTCATCGCCTGATGCTCAATCTGACGGACCCGCTCTTTCGAGATGCCCATCCGCACGCCTAAGGATTCCAACGTGGCACCTTCATCGGTCAAGCGGCGCTCTTGGATAATGGCCAGTTCGCGGGGGTTGAGTGACTTCAGCGCCTCTTGAATCCAATTGGTGCGACGCTCTGTATCGGTGCGCTCCATCACGTCTTGGTCAGGCAGAATGCCTTCATCCGGCAAGAGGTCCTGCCACTCACCACCGCCATCGACGCCATCAGACATCGGGGCATTGAGAGAGCGATCATTGGCCGACAGACGCGACGCCATTTGCTCGACTTCACGTTCACTCACGCCCAATTTGGTGGCGATAATCTCGCGATTTTCGCGAGTCATCATGGCTTCGCCGGTGTCGCTGATCAGAGCGCGGAGACGGCGAAGGTTGAAAAAGAGCGACTTTTGCGCCGCCGTCGTGCCCGTGCGCACAATCGACCAATTGCGCAACACATAATCCTGAATGGCGGAGCGGATCCACCAAGCGGCATAGGTCGAAAAGCGGACTTCACGGTCGGGCTCAAATCGCGCTGCCGCCTGCATCAAGCCAATATTGCCCTCTTGGACAAGGTCACTCATCGGCAGACCATAATTGCGGAAACGGGCCGCCATCGAGATCACAAGCCGCATATAGGCCGTGGTTAGTTCGTGGAGCGCACGCTCGTCTTGATGGTCGCGCCATTTGACGGCAAGCTCACGCTCGTGGTCATGCTCGAGCAGAGGCGCTTTCATAGCCTGTTTGACAAACCGTCGCGTTGCGCTTTGGGCTTCGGCTGTCTCATACGTGGCCATTTGATCTCTCCGATCCGTGTCCGCACCTGATTTGGCTACAAGCATTACGCGTGAGCGGCTGACTTGGATCAGTCGTTATGACAAATCCATGACTGGAGAACTGCAATTTGGGCAGGAAACTTTCAGGTCCGCCTCAGCTAGATGTCCGGACAAATACAGCAGGCGCGAAATCGCTGTCCATCTGCACTTCCAAGGACCGGATATTGCCCTTCATATCGGCTTGGAAGGCGAATTTCACATCGAGGAGATCGTCATCATCCTCGCGGACCGGCATGCCATTGAAAACATCATAATGCCAATGATTGAGACGGATGGGCATCTCATTATAGGTTCCTACCAAGCCCGTGTCGTCGAGCCTAACAGTCCAAGTGCCATAGCCCTTGTGAACAAAGGTGCCGACAAAGGCGCCAAGCCCGCGTGAAGGCGCTGTGTTGGGGATTGGCATGGGCGGGGCTTGGGTGGCGGCCTTGGCTTCATTCGCGTCGCGCCGAGCAAGGCCACGGGCCGACCAATTGGCAGGCTCTAGCCCCATGAGGCGATCAAACAAATCCAAGCTGGCATGACCCGGCAAGGGCGTGCCGCGCATATTGGCAAAGGCAATGATGCCGACATTCTGCTCTGGGAACAAAGTGACGCGCGAGGAGAAGCCGTTGAGATTACCGCCATGGGCGACCCGCCGCATGCCGCGATAAAAATCCGTGCGCCAGCCGAGCCCATAAAGGCCACGGCTTAACTCAGTGGCTTCGGGTTGCCCACCTGTCGACACAAGCGGTGCCCACATCGCCTCACTCTGCGCCAAAGAGATCAACCGTTTGTCACCATACATGCCGCGGCGAAGCTGCAAGTCCATCCAAGCGATATACTGATTGACCGAACTATAAAGCTCTCCCGCCGGCCCGATAGCGTCTTCGGGCCGCAATGGAATTTGAACCGCTTGCTTGGCGGATGTGAGCTTATGGCCAAAGGCGAAGTTGCCATCTTGGGCCATCTGGCTGGGGCTAAAGCCGGTGCGGGTCATGCCGAGGGGCTTCAGCAAGCGCGACTCGGTAAAGGCCTCCCACGTCTGGCCGGTGGCGCGCTCAACTACAAGACCTGCGAGAATATACATGAGATTATTATATTGGTACTGACTGCGCAGGGGGGCAGAATTCTCTAGATAGGGCAGACGCGCTAACAGCTCTGCCTTGGTCAGCTTCTCATTATTGTACCAAACCAGATCATGGGTGCCGAGGCCGGTGCGGTGCGAGAGCATGTCGCGCAGGCTCAAACTCGCATATTCCACCCCGCCTGCCATTTTAAATTCCGGCAGATAAGTGGTGACAGGCTCATCCCACGCAAGCTTACCTTCATCGACCAAGAGCGCGACAGTCGCCGCGGTAAAGGCCTTGGTGAGAGATGCGCAGCCAAACAAAGTATCGGCCGTGACGGCTTGGGTCCTGGCACCATCGCGCCAGCCAAAGCCCTTGGCATAAAGGGGTGCGCCATCCTTAATGACCGCAACGGCCAAGCCCGGCACACGCCAGTTCTGGCGGGCCAGATCAAGCTCTGCATCAAGGCTTGCCAAGGGGTCAGGTTTGCGCTTGGCCGCCCAAGCGGGACCAACAAGGCCTGCGCCCAAACTTGCGCCCAATATGGATACAAAGGCCCGCCGCTGCATCAAAATGCCCCCTACTTAGCCGCGCGATACGGCCAGCATAGTGGGCGGGGCAAGTCGGACTTGTCTAGCCCTATCTGCGCGGAATGGCATCTGCGCCGACACAGGTGCGGCTCTCTTCGCTCCACGTGCCGCCGCGGCGATAGCAATCGAGGCGCATCGCCGCCGCGCGCGCTTCGGCTTGGGCAGGATCGGACTCAACCGGGCCCAAGGCACATCCGGAAAGTGTGGCGAGGACAAGGGCAATACCACCAAGGGTCAGCGCGCGGGCCATCGGCTTAGGCCGTCAGCTGTTGGCGGGCGACGTCTAGCAGCTGTTCCATTTCGCGGCGGATCTGATGCTCGCTAACGTCGGCACCCTTGGCGTCGAGGTCGGCTTTGACTTTGCGGTAGACATCATCATCGCCCGCTTCTTCAAAATCGGCCATCACGATGGACTTGGCATAGTCTTCAGCGGCTTCACCTTCGAGGCCTAAAAGACCTGCAGCCCAAGCGCCGAGGAGCTTGTTGCGGCGGGCGGTGATTTTGAACGAAAGCTCGCTATCGTGCGCATATTTGGCTTCTTCAGCGCTCTTGCGCTCATCAAACTGGCTCATATCAGACTTCCTTGAAAACGTGTCAGCGGACAAAGTCCTATGTGGGGTCTGGATAGGTCTCTGCGCAAGTAAGCGCAAGAGGATGCGCCACATGATTGAGGCCTGTCGCGCAGCCTGTTAGGGTGGTTTTGTCGTTAGGAGTTTCGACTCGGGCCACGCTGGCTGCGAGTGCGTGCCTTGCCACCTGACCACTGAGGAGAGCGCGACCATGTCCCGCCGCAAGAAAATTTATGAAGGCAAGGCCAAGGTCCTGTATGAAGGGCCAGAGCCTGGTACCCTGATCCAGTATTTCAAGGACGATGCAACCGCCTTCAACGCTGAAAAACATGCGATTATTGAAGGTAAGGGCGTTCTGAATAACCGTATTTCAGAATTCATCATGACCAATCTGAATGCGATTGGTGTGCCCACCCACTTCATCCGTCGCCTGAATATGCGCGAGCAATTGATCCGGGAAGTCGAAATCATCCCGCTAGAAGTCGTCGTGCGCAATGTTGCTGCAGGCTCGATCTCTAAGCGTTTGGGTATTCCTGAAGGCGAATTGCTGCCCCGTTCGATCGTGGAATTCTATTATAAGAATGACGGACTGGGCGATCCCATCGTTGCGGAAGAACATATCACCGCATTTAACTGGGC
>NZ_JBMLTR010000164.1:0-9209 GCF_049239865.1 Aquidulcibacter sp. | reverse complement strand
GCCTGATAGGCAAAAGTCGGTTGCGTCCAAGCCCGCCCGTCAATGACGGTTTCAAAGCTTGCTTCGCCAGCTTGGGCAGCCTGGGCATTGGCATATAAAAACGGCACATAGACGCGGCCAATCTCGGCCAGCAGCGGCGCAAGGCGCGCTTGCGCCTGATCTCGCGTCAGCCAGTCGCCATCTTGCGGGTCAAGTCCGGAAAGGTCTTCCATACGGTCGATCCATGCGCGCAGGCGCGGCGCCGTTTCAGCGCAGACAGCCGCGGGGGTCGGATCGACAACACCCAATTGGGTCAATTGGCCATAGAGGCCGAAGTCAGCGGTGCCGGGTCTTGCCCCCATCACAAAACCCGCAGGCTGGATCAAAGCTTCCAACACGCCCACCAAACGCTCATAGGATTGTTCAATCGTCGTCGCCGTAACCTCGTTGGAGCCCACAACATAGAGGCGATCAATCTGGCGCTTAGAGATAAAGTCGGACGCAGCTTTGGCGTCGGCGTCGGCGGTGGTGGTGTCATGCCAGAAGACCAATTGCGGCCCCGCATGGGCAATATCGGCTTGCCGTGCCCAGCGATAATGGAACATCGCCTTGGTCAGCCATTCATCGGCAAAGTCCTCGACCAGATGATCGAGAAACGCGATGACCGGATCGGAGGGCACCAAGGCGCGACCGGAAAACTCCCGCTCAAGTCTTGCCAGAATGGGCGTAGAATCGACTTGCGCTTCATAGCCACCATCGGCCTGCGGGAAATAGACCGTGGGCAGAAGCTTTACTTTGGCTTCGGGGAAGCCCGGCATAGGGCTGCGATGACTACCCCAATGCAGCGCATAAGGAATGTGACGATAGCGCAGGGCCGCGATGACTTTGCGGGTGTAGGGCGAACCTGCAGCCCCTAAAACATGGATGCGGGACGAGGCTAGATCTTCAGACATCAAGCAGCTTTCTTTTTGCGAGAGAAGAGGGCGAGGGCGCCGCGGATAAGGCCGAACAAGATCAGGACAAGTACCAGCGCAAGACCTGCCAATTGCCAGCCATAGAAACTCAACTGGCGCATGATGCTGTTGTGCGCGGCCTGACGTTGAACCTTGTAGCCCTTGGGCAATTCAAGGACGCCATTGGCCTTAGCATAGGCAGCATAAGCGCGTTCCAGATCGGCGCGCACCTCCGGCAATTGTTGCGACAAGTCTGTCGTTTGGCCGGGATCATTGACGACATGATAGAGCCGCCACTGATTGTCCCCATATGGAGGATTATATTTCACCAGCGTGTAGTCGCCTTTGGTGATGGCGGCATTGCCCGAGACTTCCACCCCAACCGCATCATTGGGTCCATAGACCGCTTGGGCTTGGCCCGACAGAACAGGCGCTAAACTGCGCCCGGAAATCGGCTTGGTATCGGCGATGGCAGGCGCGCCGCCTACAAGGTCGATCAAGGTGGGCGTAATGTCTTGTACAAAGGCTGCGGCATTGACGGCCTTGTCTGCCGCAATTCCAGGGCCTGCCATCAGCATCGGCACATGCAAGCCACCGCTGGACGTATAGAATTTGAACAAATAGCCGGGCGTCGCCACGGCACTCGCCCATTCTGGCCCGATCCAATTATGGCTGCCGCGTTCGCCGAGATTGGCCAAGTCGTGTGTATAGCCGTGGGTCTTCATCCAGAGATTAAAGCCGCGCTCCCCACCGGGATTACTCGGCTCTGGTCCATTATCTGAGGTGATAACAAAGATCGTATTCTCAAGCTCACCGGTCTTATCCAAATGTGCCACCAGACGACCAATCTCGGCATCCGTGGCCTCGATCATGCCGGCATAGACTTCCATCGCCTTGGCCTGCATCTTCTTTTCGTCCGCACTTAGGCTGTCCCAAGCGCGCATGCTGGCATGCATGGCAGGTGCTTTAGCGTCCTTCGACACAAGACCTAAAGCCTTCGCGCGTTCAAAGCGATCCTTGCGCAATTGGTCCCAACCGCCATCAAAGCGACCGGCATATTTCTGGGTATATTCGCGGGGCGCTTGCACGGGGATGTGGACGGCTTGCAAGGCAACATAGGCCAAGAAGGGCTTATCGTCCTTGGGTCGCGCGTCGAGATAGCTCAACATCTTATTGACGATCACGGTCGAGGAAAACTGACCGCTGGGATAGGAGGTCGGCTTATCATCCTCAAACCACGGTGCCTCGTTGTAGAAGGGCATATAGGGCTTATCATCCCAATTATCGGCCCCCGACGCATCCAGCGCATAGGAACGATCAAAGCCATGTGAGCCCGGTAACTGCCCCGGCCCATCCCCCAAATGCCACTTGCCACTCATGAAGGTATGATAGCCCGCAAGGCGAAGCCGTTCTGGCAACGTGGCGACATTGGGTTCCAAATGCAGACCGTAACCGGGCTTGCCGACATGTTCTTTCGGCAACACCTCTTTGATGGTCGCTACGCCTGCTTGATGATTGGTCAGGCCCGTCAGCAGCATGGCGCGCGAGGGCGAGCATAAGGGCGAGGTCGCGTAACGGGTAAAGCGGGTGCCGCGGCGGGCGATGGCGTCAATATTGGGAGTCTTGGCCTCGCCGCCATAAATGCCCAAATCCATCAGGGCAGCATCGTCAAACAGGATGATCACAACATTGGGCTTGGCCTTAGGTGCGGCGGGCTTAGCAGCCGCTTGTCCCGAGGCAGGGCCTGCACCAGCCAATAGCGCCAAGCCTCCCAGCGCAAGGCCCGCGGCCCGCACCCATCGGGACAAAAGTTTGTTAGTTTTGCCCACGCGCGCCCCCAAACCACTTGATTGTTTTGACACGATGATTGTCATTGGATGTGCGAGGGGTCAAGATAAATCCAATCACAATCACGGCCCAATTATTCCCGTAAGACACGGCGCTTCGAGAGCTTGCCTTGGCTGTCCAGCGAGACCAAATCGCCGTCCTGCATGATCCAGAAAGGCCCCTTAAACTTCTGCTTAGCATCACCCAAGAATGGTCCCTCTAAGCCCTTCAGGGGCAAGGCAGGCACGATATGGGTCAAGGCGACACCACCGACTTTGGCACTCGTGGCAATGTCAGCGATCTGGCTCGGCGTGGCATGATAATTTTCGATGTCATGGAAGACTTGGCTGACGCCTGCCTGCCCAGAATCCCTAGCAGCCTTACCCATAATCTGGGTCAGGTTCGGGGCGATGGCCTCATGCACCAAAAGATTGGCCCCTTGTGAGGCCTTGGTCACGCAGTCACACAATTTCGTATCGCCGCTGATGACGATCTTCTGCCCGCCATATTCAATCCGATAGCCCAAGGCTGGCTCAATGGGACGATGATCGACACCGAAGGCGACAATCTTCACCCCGTCCTGATCATAAACCACTGCCTCTGCGCCAATGGCGGGTGGGGCAAAGGCTTTGGCCTCAAATCCAAAACCAGAAGGTGGCACAATCGCGGCCCCATGGTGGGCGACCCGATAGCCGCGATCTTGCGTATAGACTTGGGTGAGGCCTGCCGCGATCTGCTCCACTCCCGTAGGACCATAGAGCGGCAGCGGTGCCTTGGCCGCACTGGACGCCCAGCGCTGAAGACCAAGCGCGCCCAGACCATCAATGTGATCCGAGTGAAAATGGGTTAGAAACACCGCTTGCACTTGGCCTGTCGGCAAGCCCATGAGATTGAGGGTTTCTGCCGAACCTTCGCCTGCATCAAACACAAAGAGCTTGCCGCCAGCGATAATGGCCAAGCATGGGCCAGCGCGATCGCGGTCTGGCATGGGCGAACCCGTCCCGCAGAAGCCAGCGTGGAGCCCCGTCTTCAGCCCTTCAATCGTGGGATGGGCAAGGGCCTGATTTGCCCCGCGCTCGAGCAGGGTCAAAGCGATCCTGTCTCGGTTAAGTGCCGCAATAGCGCCGACACCGACGAACAGAGCGGCAAGGACGGCAAGAACTGGCTTGGCTTTCATAGCGACCCCTTTTGCGGCGTATCGGCAAACTGCGATATTGACACTATAAGTGCAATAATCAGCCTGTCAAACCAGTAGAACCTTTTTCTAACGGCCTAACTCATCCCGCCTAGCGCGCGTCGCGAACCAAACGGAACCCGATGTGATTGCTCGAAAAATCAGTATCTTGCGGCTGGCGGGCTTGCGGGCGATAGCGACCACAGAAATTATCCGAACATAGCCAAGACCCGCCCTTAACCGTGCCGGAGGCCCCATCCTGAAAGGGCGTTTCGGTCCATTCCCAAACGTTTCCGATCATATCATAGAGGCCCAGCTTGCTGGGTGGAAAACAGCCGACAGGCGCAGTGGATTGAAAGCCATCCGCGCCTTCATCCAAAATCGGAAACAACCCTTGCCACGTATTGGCAATCGGCTTTTTTTGAGGATCATACGCGCCAGATCGCGTGTTTGCCTGATCCGGCAGTCCGGATTGTGCTGCGTATTCCCATTCCACCTCATTGGGTAAACGCCCACCGGCCCATGCTGCATAGGCTTTGGCATCTTGGCGCGAAACGTGAATGACGGGCTTATCCTCTTGGCCAATGATGGAGCTTCCCGGCCCGAGGGGCGCTTTCCACGTCGCACCCGGTACCAATTTCCATTGACCGGGCTGACCATTCTTCCCAATCTCAAACACGGCAGACCCCGCTCCGCCATCTGTACGGGTCAGCGATTTTTCCGCGTCGGTTACATAGGCTTTTGCCGCGACGAAGGCGGCGAACTCACGATTTGTTACTTCGTGCGCTTGCATCTCAAACCCAGTGACCTGCACGCGCATCGTGGGGCCCTCTTCGGGAAAATATGGGTCTTGGCCTAAGACCACAGAGCCCGCAGGTATTTTCACCCAGCCGCCCTGCTTGGCAACCGGCAAGCCGCAACTGACCTTAGCTTCGCTTTTTTCGACTTCCACCGCTGGCTTACAGCCAGTGGCGAGTAAGAGTGGCAATAGGATGAGGATGGCTCGCTTCAAGATGTCAGCTCTTTCAAGGCGTCTTCAATCACCCACATGCGGTCTTGCCCCCACACGCAGACGTCATTCACACGAAAACACGGAACGCCCCAATGGCCAATCTCTAAAAGCTCCAGTCGATTGGCCTCTGCCGTCTCGCGCCAGGTCTCGTGGGCTAATTGCTCGCGCGCCTCTGGCCATGGCAGGCCCGCCTTTTCAACAATCTGCTTCATCCCGGCATCCGAGCCTGCGTCCACGCCTTGCGACCACACGGCACTCAAGAACGCCTCAACAAATTCAAAGCCGCGCCCCTGCTGTAAGGCCCAAGCCAGGATAGCATAACCACGCTCAACCGGCTTGCCGACCGGATCAGCAATGCGCCCAAACGGAATATCCAGCCGTCGAGCTTCGCGCGCATTGTCCAGCGTGAAATAGGTCCGCTTCATCTGCGGTACGGGCAGGCCCCGCATCACCATGGGCAAGACAAAACGCAAGCGCAATTCGGCCCCATAAGCATCTGCGAGTGCTTTGGCGCGGTTGAGGGATAGATAAGTATAGGGACTGCGGAACGATAAGTACCAATGCAGCACAGGCCGTTCGCCAGCCTGTTGCTTGGCCGATTTGAGTTCCAAATCCGGCGCAGCAAAGATGAGTTCGGCAGGCGCTGCTTGCACCTGTGCGCCAACCCCGCGCAAACGGGTTTCGAGATAATGCAGGCGGTCGATGCCCCAATACCACTCACCCCCATAATGCAGCATCGCGCCCATGAAATGGCCAAGGCGCGCCCGCTCCGCGTCGCCCCTAGCGCACGGTTCACCCGTCACCGCCGTCGCGCTTGGTTCGATCGTGCCATCCCATAAGGCGCGATTAATCGACAACGCGCGCGGCCAGAAGTCGTCTGCCCCTAAAGCTTCCGCAAATTGCGCTTGGGCCGCCCGCACGGCATCAGGCGCGGGCTGCACGCCGTGGTCGTCAAACGCAAAGCCCGACCTTTTGGCCAGCCGCGCACTATCTTCGCGCGCATAGGCAATCAGGCGATCGCGCTCAGGTGCCGCCCAATCATCAGGTGGTCCGACCAGCCAGACATGCAGGTCCACGTCATAGCGGCTGCGAAACTGATCCAAAGCCTGCAGCGCCAAGTGGCTATAAGGATCATCAATCTGGTGGAAATAGTCGATGCGGTGGCGCGCACCTTGGCGCTGGCGCTCTTTCTCATACTTGTCGCGGGCCGCATCTTGGCGCTGCGCGCTGGTGATGGCCTCAGCTACTCGTGAAACCACAAGCGATTTCAATGACATTGTGCGCCCCCCATTTGATTTCTTATCAGCCTATGTTTTGGCGCACAGAATGTCAAAACGAAGGACACGGACACGCTCAGCTGCTTTTGTCGCAATAGACCGCAAAGTTAAAACGGCGTAGGTGAAAAAGGGATCTCTTGAAAGAGGATTGATTATGTGGAGACTAAAACTTTTAGCCTTTTGTTTCCTGAGTAGCACCGCCTGCGCCCAGGCGACGGGACCTGGTGCCCCGGTTCTGGACCAAACATTTTCGACCCGGATCAGCAGTCTCACTGTCTCAACCGAAAATTTGACCGGGATCAGCAAGTCCGGCTCTGCCGATCTGATCTATGCCTTACGGCTCGATACCCAGCGGCAAAATCCCAGCATGCCCGAAGAATTTGGCGGCCTGTCCTCCCTCAATGTGCGGACAACCGAAAACGACATAATCGTTTTTGATGCCTTGACGGATCAAGGCCACCTCGCCCGCTTCGCAGCACCAAATCCGATGACATGGGGGACGGCAGCCCCGCCCGTAGCCAGCGAAGTCCACCTTACCACACTCACCGATGCGGCGGATAAACCTCTGCGCGGGGCCAATCAAATTGACAGCGAAGGGCTTGCCCCAACCGACACCGGCTTTCTCATCAGTCTTGAGCGCAACCATCGCCTGATCGAGCTTATCAAAACCGATAAAGGTTACGCGACCAAAGCGGGTCCAAGCCTAAGTGGCTTTGAAGGTCTAGAACCCAATGGCGGAATGGAAGCCCTCACCCGCTTGCCCAACGGCCAATATCTGGCTTCTGCCGAATATGGTCCGGACCGGCCGGGTGATCCTGCCGCAAAGCTGCAAGCGCCCTATTGGATCTTTGACCAGAACAGTAAAGCCGTGACCGCGCCTCTTGGCAGCTTTGAAAATCAAGGCCGCTTTGGCATCACCGATATCCGCGTGCTGGATGACGAAGTCTGGGTCCTTAAACGCTCTTACGACACCGCGACCAAGGTCAATCTCTCGCGATTGGAAACATGTAGCCTCTCAAGCGTTCTAGTCGGCAAGCCAGTCTGTACGCTGAAGCTTGCTCTGTCCCCGCCCTTTATGATGGACAATTATGAAGGCCTTGCCGTGATGAAAGACCCACAAAGCGGGGCTAAGTTTGTGTTTATCTTGTCAGACGATAATTTCTCTGCCGACCAAGGCACTTACCTACTCGCCTTTCGTTTGGACGCCCCCGCCTCACCTGCCACCTCAAGCCCTGGAGCCACACCATGACAGCTTTCAAAACCGGCCTAGTCGCCGCAACGGCCCTGATCGCGACACTTGCGGTCTCAGCCTGCCAGCCAGCCCCCACCAACTCGGTTGCGGCATCTGGTATGGGCAATGTGATGATGGATCATGGCAGCATGGATCATAGCCAGATGGATCACGGGACGATGATGGCCCCCGCCGACCCTGCTGCTGCTGCTGCACCCTCGACCAAGGCCTTTCAAGCGGCCAATTCGACCATGCATCAGAATATGACCATCCCTTATACAGGCGATGCCGACAAAGACTTCATCGCCGGCATGATCCCCCATCACGAGGGCGCAGTCGCCATGGCCCGCGTCGTGTTGGAGCATGGTAAGGACCCAGAAATCCGCAAGCTGGCCGAAGATATTATCGCTGCACAAGACCGCGAAATCAGCCAGATGAAAGCGTGGCAAGCCAAGAACGCCAAGCCCTAAACGCGGCCCAAGCCGACTGCCCAAGCGATGTTGAAACCAAAGCCCATCTGGGCTACCGACACATCTGCGCTGCACCCGTAGCTCAGCTGGATAGAGTGTTGCCCTCCGAAGGCAAAGGTCACAGGTTCGAATCCTGTCGGGTGCGCCATTTTCCTTTGAACAATGTATCCATTTGGCGCAGAAACCACAAATGATCGCTTGACTCATTTAGCGATCAAAAAGGTGGAGACATCAGGTGACCGCAAGCATCCGCCTTTTTTCTTATGGCACGCTGCAGCTTGTGCAGGTGCAGCGGGAGACTTTTGGCCGCAGGCTTGATGGAACCGCCGATGCGCTTTTGGGCTTTAAACAGACCTGGATAGAGATCACCGACCCCGAGGTGTTGAAGATCAGCGGCGAGCGCTTTCACCCCATCGTTGTGGCGAGTTCTGACCGCACAGACACGGTTTCAGGCATGGTCTTCTGGATCACGTCGGAAGAGCTTGCTGCCGCAGACCTCTATGAAGTGTCGGACTATCAGCGGGTCGAGGCTGATCTCGCATCAGGCGGTAAAGCTTGGGTTTATGTCAAGGCGGGGTGAGATAGCGTTTAGAGGGTTTACGCCCTTCGCGATGACAGCGCTCTGGCCCCTCGCCCTGAATGACGAGGGGTTTTGAGTCGCGCATTCCGTCGCAAATCGCGCTTGGCCTAGTTTCCAAAACTCATCTCGAATGAGATCCCGACAATTTGCTCTGCATCTGGGCTCGGGAATTGAGAATATACACCTGTGGCTCCCAAAACGGGTTGGCCGATGACGTTATTGACGAACTTCTCATCACCCAAGTTTTTCCCAAACAGGGCAACCCGCCACTTGCCGTCAGCCGAGGCAACACCCAATTGAGCGCCCAATAGGCCATAGGCTTCTTGGACTGCACTGGGATCGCCAGCCGCGCTGAAACTCACATCGTCGCGCCAAAAATAATTGATCTGGGCAAAGCCTTTCAACGCTGTGCTGATTGGCTGTTCGTAATTGGCCGAGACGTTCCAAGTGAGTTCTGGCGAATTCGTCAGCTTATTGCCGGTACCCTCCGTCACAAATGGCCCCGTTGCGCTGTTGATGCGGATACATTGGCGCGGCGAGGTTCGCGTCGTTCCGAACGGCAATTGGGCTTGGCCGAGGTAGCAGGCCACATTTTTGAAGTCGGCATAGGTGGCGTCAATCCAAGCCGCATTGCCCGATAGTGTCAGTCCTGTCATCGGACGGGACACAAACTCAACTTCTGCCCCTTTGGTTTCGATCTTGCCAG
>NZ_JBMLTR010000163.1:0-1814 GCF_049239865.1 Aquidulcibacter sp. | reverse complement strand
CTGGCGCGCTTGTTACGCTTGAAAGGACTTGGCTTATGTCTTGACCATCACGCGTCATGGATGATATTAAACCTAGGATAATATTTTAATTTGTCCTAGATAAAGTATCAGAATGAACAATGTGCAAACCCAGAGTGAAAAGATCGTCCAGCTTCTCTCCGAGAGGACAATGGCGCGCGCACACGAAATTCTCAAAGAAGGTGTCACGGCGGCAACATTGGCGCGCGCGGTCGCAAGCGGCAAGGTCGCGCGGCTCGCACGAGGCCTATATCAGCTCCCCAATGCCGAACTAGATGCCGATAGCACGCTTGCCGAAGTCTCAAAGCAGATCCCCAAAGGGCGTATCTGTATGAGCACTGCGCTAGCCTATCATGGACTAACGGATCAAATGCCAAGACAGGTCTGGATCGCTATCGGCGCGAAGGACTGGCAGCCCAAGCTAGACTTCCCGTCCATCCGAATTGTTCGCTTTCGGAAACCCTATCTCGAGTATGGTGTGGAGCGGCACATGATTTCCGGTGTCGCCGTGCCGATCTATTCAGTAGCCAAAGCACTTGCGGACGCGTTCCGGAATCCAACGCTGGTTGATCGCTCTGTTGCCATAGAGAGTCTGCGCAGCGCCATAACTCAGCGTAAGGCAAGTCCATCAGAAATCGCACAGGCCGCCGTCGACTGTGGAGCTTGGAAGGTGATGCGCCCCTATCTTGAGGCGATGACGCACAATGGTTGATGGTCAAAAGAATATCGCTGCATCGGTTCGCCAGCGGCTTCAGAATCTATCGCGCCTTAAAAAGCGAGATTTTGGCCTTATACTGGTCAATTATGGTCTTGAGCGATTAATCTTTCGGCTATCGGTATCCCCTTTTCGTGACAGGTTTGTCCTTAAAGGTGGAATGTTGGTCACGCTCTGGACCAGTGATCAAGCGCGTACGACTCGCGATGCAGACTTTTTAGGCTTTGGTGAACTAGACGAAGAAAAGCTCAAAGCAATCTTTACAGAAATCATGGGGATTCAAACTGAGGATGGGCTCATTTTCGACACCGTCAATTTGACGATAGAATCAATCCGCGACGACCAGATCTATGGCGGCGCGCGGCTGAAGACGATTGCTCTACTTGAGAAGGCCAGAATACCGATAACCATCGACATCGGACTTGGCGATGCCCTCACCAACCCTGACTATATCATTGACTATCCATCGATGCTGAATGAACCGATAGCAAATCTACGCGCCTATCCTCCGGAAACCGTAATCGCGGAGAAATTTCAGGCCATTGTCGCGCTTGGCTTAGCCAACGGAAGAATGAAGGACTATTACGATTTGTGGGCACTACCCAGTGTCTTGACGATTGAGCCAGCAGCACTTGATTCAGCCATTTTTGCTACGTTTGAGCGCCGTGAAACAGGAGTCCCAACGCTCGTTCCGCCAGGACTCACGCAGACCTTTTTCGACGATCCCCAGAAGAAACAACAATGGGTCACTTATGCTGCCTCAATTGGACTGGATGGCGTATCGTTGGAGCATGTCGTCTCATCAATATGGGCTTACCTAGGACCAAGCTGCGACCGGCTCAATCGCGTTCGGTAAAGTATCCACCCAACCAATATCCTGGACGTTCATCTCAATTCGGGCATCAATGTTGGCGCAGGCTTCGCGTCAATGCTCGTGTGTCCAGGTCGACACCCGGCGCCGTTTGGAAAGCCATTCCATCACTTCATCTTGTCGATAGCCGACCGTTTGATTGGTTAGTTTATAAAATGGCGGCCCTTTGCCGGAGCAGCGTAGCTTGGCCAGAGTTGACATGGTCAGGCC
>NZ_JBMLTR010000162.1:0-1327 GCF_049239865.1 Aquidulcibacter sp. | reverse complement strand
GCCTTGGTATTGGTCAAAAGCTCTTTCCAATCCTCGGGCACCATGAAGATGTCGAGGCCTGCATTGATCGATTCTGGGCAGTCCTTATTGGTACAGCCAGGAATACGCCCATGGCCGTTCCAGTCGCCGACCACCAGGCCGTCAAAAGCCATTTCATTCTTCAACAGCTCGGTCAGATACGACTTATTGCCGTGCATCTTCTGGCCGTTGATGCTGCTGAACGAGGCCATGACCGTTTGCGCGCCGGACTTCAGCGCCGCGCGGTAGGGATAGGCATGGAGCTCAACCAGATCGGCCTCTTTGCCGACAGTATCGCCGGTGTCGATGCCGCCTGTGCCGCCATCGCCAAAGAAGTGCTTGGCTGTGGCGATGACATGTTCTTGGCTTAAGAAGTCGGGTCCAGTGCCTTGCAAGCCTTCAACCATGGCTGCGCCCAATTCGGATACAAGGCCCTTATCTTCAGCATAGCCTTCATAAGTGCGGCCCCAGCGGTCATCGCGAACCACCGCCAAAGTTGGCGCAAAGGTCCAATCAATGCCGGTGACTTTGATTTCAGCCGCCGTGATGCGACCAATCTCTCGGATCAAAGCGGGGTCGCGCGTCGCGCCCAAGCCAATATTGTGCGGGAATAGGGTTGCCCCCACCACATTGCTGTGGCCGTGGACGGCATCGGTTGCCCACAACACCGGAATAACCGGACTGCCATCTGCATGGGGGGTGCGCGAGGCTTCCCAAAATGCGTCGGCCAGTTTCAACCAGTCTTCTGGCTTTGAGCGCTCATTGCCATAGGGGCCGGAATTGCCGCCATTCAAAATGGTACCAAAGCGATATTTGGCGACATCTTCTGGCGTGATCGTCGAAATATCGGGCATGATGAGTTGAGCGACTTTTTGCTCCACACTCATTTTGCTCATGATCTCGGTGATCTGGGTTTCGACTTTGTCGTCCTTCTTAGGCCCCGACGCACACCCAGTTAGACCCAGGGATAGGGCCAGAATGGGGGCAGCGCAGGCGCGGAATGACTTTTGAACCAATGGCTTCATCAGGGAACGCATCATCGTCTTTGCTTTCGCTTTCGCTTATTGTGCTGCTGCAGTGTTTTGACGGTGGACGAACAGGCCGAAGAACACGAGCCAAGCATAGCCAAGGATCGGCACAATCAAGGCCACCGAGAGGCCGACATGGTCTGCGGTAAAGCCTGTGATAAGCGGCAAAATTGCCCCACCTACAATACCCATGCACAAAAGCGCTGCGGCCTTGGGCGTGTCTTCATCATTCAGGCCAATCACGGTCTGCGAGAAAATGGTTGGGAACATGATGGAGTTGA
>NZ_JBMLTR010000161.1:0-12482 GCF_049239865.1 Aquidulcibacter sp. | reverse complement strand
CTGATAGCCCGACAAAAGGGGACAGAGCAAGAGCATCACGTCAGTGAAGCTGCACACAGCGGCTTGAGCTCTGCATCGGGCGCGGTTTCGTTAATGGGGCGTCTACCCAATGCTGCTAAGGTGAGAGCCTTAAGGAGTGTCTAGCCAATGGCACGCATGGAATACACACAAGACATCGCCGGAGATCAGCCCGCGACACTGGCCCGCAAAGCGGCGCGTGGTGCGCGTTTGTATCGATCCAGCTTTGGTCGAGCGCTTCAGACCCTCGACCTCCTCGTCATTCTTGTGGTGATGGCATATGTGTTTCGAGTAGCCACCGAAGAAAATGTACTTTCAGCCCCCTTAAGCATGCTCCTGCCGATGGCGTTTGGCGGCATAACTCTCGCGCTGATCTTGCGCGAACATGATCTTTATCGCTTCGAGGTTACACCAAATGCTGAAACCCATGGCATTAAAGCCTTGGGAGCGGTCCTTTTGGCACTGCCCTCAACGGCGGCAATTGGGGCCTTAATTGCCCTGTGTGTCGGCCGTGTGGCGGCAGCTGGCGCGTGGGAAGCCAGCATCGCAACCTTATTAGCTGGCTCCATCATTGTCTCGGTTCATTTCCTCTCAGCCCTCATTTTAGGCGCGATGAACCGGGCCGGACTATTTTCGCTGAATGTGGTGATCGTGGGAGCGACGCCTCTAGCCCACAAACTGATTGAAGAAGCCAAGGCGTCCGGGGACATCTCTGTTCTCGGGGTCTTTGACGACCGGATGGATCGGGCCAAGCCCTTGCCGAACCATGTGAAGTTATTGGGCGATCTTGACGACCTAATGAGCTGGCCGCATCTGCCCAGCGTCGACCGCGTGATCGTCGCGGTCTCCAGCACCGCACAAAGCCGTGTTTTGCAGTTGGTCGCTAAATTGCGCTCCATGCCCAATAAAGTTGTGCTGGCCATTGATATGCAAGGCTTTGACAGCGATGGCACGACGATTGGCCGCATTGGCAACCGCCCTGTCGCTTATGTCTCCGGCGCGCCTGAAGACGCCAAGCGCGCCTTCTGGAAGCGCGTGCAGGATCTTGTGTTGGGAACAATTGCCCTTGTGTTGGCAGCTCCGGTGATGACCTTGATTGCGGTCGCGATAAAGCTGGACAGCAGAGGGCCGATCTTCTTCCGGCAAAAGCGGCATGGCTTTAACAATCAAGCTTTTGATTGCTGGAAATTCCGTTCTATGCGGGTAGAAACCACCGACGCCTGCGCCGCCCAACAAGTGACGCAGAACGACCCGCGTGTGACCCGGATTGGCCGCTTTATCCGCGCCACATCCTTAGACGAACTGCCGCAATTGTTTAATGTCTTGAACGGCACCATGTCGCTGGTTGGGCCGCGCCCACATGCCATCGGGATGAAAACGGGCGATCAAGAGAGCGAAGCTTTGGTCGCTGAATATGCCCACCGCCACCGGATCAAGCCTGGTATGACAGGCTGGGCCGCCATTCACGGCTCACGCGGGCCGGTGCATAGCGCCGAAGAAGTCGCTGAACGGGTAGCCTTCGATATCGCCTATATTCGCGATGCAAGCCTGTGGCTCGACCTTTGGATCATGTTGCGGACCCTGCCCGCCTTGCTCGGCGATAAAGGTTCGGTGCGGTGAGCTTTCTGACAGTCTTTGGCCGAGAGGCACAGCGCCAACCATGATGGGTCGTCACCTCATGGCTTATCTGATCCCCAATCTGGCCCAAGCTGTGGCCAGCTTTGGCATGGTCGCCATCCTCACGCGCTTGCTGAGCGACGACGATTATGGTCGCTACACCTTGGTCTATGCGGCCATGACGCTGGCGCAATATCTCTCCGTCGTCTGGATTGAAGCGGCTGCGGCTCGCTTTTATGCTGATGCGGCAGAAAAGGGCGAAAAGCCGGCCCATTTCGCCACTTTGATTACCTTGTTTAGTTGGTGCGCGGGCGCTTTTGCCCTGATCTCCATCGCAGCCCTTGTGCTATGGCCAGCCGACCTGAATTTAAAGATTGTGGTTGCAGCCGCCTTTGGCAGCGTGATTACCAGGTCTTTGATTAAAATCGCTTTGGAAACAAGGCGAATGGCGCAAGAGGCCAAGCGCTTTGCGGTGGTTGACACATTGCACACCTTACTCGCCTTTGGGCTTGGCATTGGGTGCGTGGTTTTCTTTGCCATGGGGCCAGAGGGCCCGTTTATCGGCATGCTGATTGCCTCGCTGGTCGTGCTAGCGATTGAAGGGCCAGCCTTGTGGTTTGCGGCGCGCAAAGGCGCGCTCGAACCCACACGCGCGAAAGCCTATTTCGCCTATGGTGCGCCTTTGGCTGGCGGTCTAATTCTAAGTCTGGCTCTGACCAGTGGTGATCGCTTTGTCATCGCCGCGTTTCTGGGGGAAGGCGACGTGGGGGCCTATTCCGCCGGCTATCAGGTTGGTGCACGGATTCTCGACATCATCTTCACCTGGGGTGCCGCTGCCGTCACACCCATCTTGATCGCAGCTTATGAGCGCGGTGGCCCGGCTGAGGCCGTCAAGGCAGCCCATCAGGGCTATGTTGTCCGGCTTGGCATTGGCGCGCCTGCGGCCTTGGGTCTAGGGTTACTTGCAGCCCCAATTTGCGAGATTTTGATCGGGGAAGCCCTGCGCGATCGCGCGATCCAAGTCGTGCCGTGGATTGCTTTTTCGGCTTTGCTTGCGGGGATGTGCGACTATTTTTCAGAGGCCTTCATGCTGTCGAAAAAGGCCTTGCAACGGGCACTCTTGCTCTTGGTGCCGGTAATCACCAGCCTCAGCCTCAATGTGCTTTTGCTGCCGAAGTATGGCTTGATGGGGGCAGCTTACGCCAATGTCGCAGCCTATGGTCTTGGCATGACCATGCTGGCGTGGATTGGCCGACGCTATGTGGCATTGCCGATCCCGCTGCTGGAAACCGCGAAAATTGCGATAGCTTGTGCCCTTATGGCAGGCGTCGTACTGGCTCTACCGCGTTTTGGTGCGTTCCAAGACCTTGTCTTGAAAGGGGGCTTAGGTGCCATCAGCTATGGAGCCTTTATTGTGGCCCTGAATGTGGCGGGTGCGCGTGACTTTGCCAAATCCCTCTGGAGCCGGCTGCGTCCACAAACGGGGGCCTTATGAGCGAGACGATTTTCACCAATGGCGTCAAAGCCGAAAGCCCCTTGGCGCTCAGTATTGCGACGCCCTTTTTCCGCAATGACCCAAGCGAGCTCCTGGATATCTTGTCCAACCAAATGGCCGGCGAAGCGGTGGAATTGATTATGGTCGATGATGGCTCTGGTGACCCATCTGTGACGGCGAAGCTGGAGGCAACGCTGCATAGTCTGAATGTGCCCGCCAGCCTTATCACCTTACATGCGAATCAAGGCCGCTCAGCGGCCCGAAATCGACTGATTGCAGCGGCCAAGGCACCATTTATCCTTTTCCTTGATTCCGACATGGCCCCCGATGCGCCAAGCTTTGTGTCTGACTGGCTGCAGCTTGCCCGCGATCCAGCCACAGAAATTGCCTATGGCGGGTTCTCCACCTTGCAAGTCCCCGATTGCGCCGCTTTGGCCTTGGCCAAAATGGTTGCCGAAAAGTCCGACTGCGCGTCGGCTGGCGAGCGGCAAAGCCGGGGCGCTTTGGCAGTAGCCACCTCCAACCTATTGGTACGCAAGACCATTTTGGACGACACCCCCTTTGATGCAGGCTTTTCGGGTTGGGGTTGGGAAGATGTGGACTGGGCGTTGCGGGCCGATGCCAAGGGTCACGCGGTTCGTCACGTCGATATTCCTGCGACCCATTTAGGCCTTGATGATGCCGCGACGCTACTGGATAAGTTTGCCAAAGCTGGGCCAAATTTCCGCAAAATGGTTGAACGCCACCCCAGTATGGCGGCATTGCCCGGTACCAAACTTGCTCAAACCCTGGCGCGTGTGCCCGGCCGAGCGATGATCAAATCGGTCCTAAAGGCCTTGGTCCTATCAGAAGCTCTACCTTTGGCGATCCGGTCCCAAGGGGCACGGCTCTGGCGGGCATTATGGGCGGCAGACGCGCTTAGGTGAGGCGATCGCGTGTCGTGGGGCGAGGCCGCGTGTGCAGCGCGGTGGATTGATTGGCCCCCTGATAAGGCGCGCTCGCCATGATTGGCTGATTAGGGCGGGGCTGTTGTGCTGGCACGAAGGGACTGATGCCTGCGCCAAAACTTAAGCCCGCCAGCATTGCCACCCAAGGACCAAGTACTGACACTTCCGCCGGGGCCAATAGCAAGGTTGCAAGCCCCGCACACCACATACCAAACACGAATGCACAGTCCGCATCGCTCGCCCTGCGGTCCAGTGCCAAACGAACGCTGGTCACAATGGCCCAAAGCCCTGCAAGCCCTAGGCCCAGCATACCCAATCCTTGGCCAAATCCTTCACTGATAGAGGCCCCTGCAACGCCGAAGCCATAACCAATCCAGTTTATTGCGCCAAATGGGTCAGACGACAGCGCTAATGGGGTGAATAGCGCCAGCAGCGTCACAGTCAGGATCGAGCAGGCCAGCGTGACGGCAACATCAATCGGTGTCCAAGGACGACGGGCAGAAATCCAGCGTAAGCCATAGCCAAGGCCCGCCGCCACAATCCCAACGCCGGCGGCCATCAGGCTGACCAAGTCGCCCAAGACAAGGGCCAGAGCGATCAAAGCCACCGCCCAAGCCAACCAAGCCCAGCGCCATTTGGCACTGGCAGCCGAT
Organism: Aquidulcibacter sp.; assembly: GCF_049239865.1. Lineage (NCBI taxonomy): Bacteria > Pseudomonadati > Pseudomonadota > Alphaproteobacteria > Caulobacterales > Caulobacteraceae > Aquidulcibacter > Aquidulcibacter sp. The sequence goes on along the minus strand of NZ_JBMLTR010000161.1, from coordinate 7,752 downwards.
GCCCACAATGCCGCACAAAGGGCAAGGCTCAAATCACCGTCTAAAGCATCAAGCGGCATGAGGCCACGTGCGGCAACAAGCTGAGCCGACAGAGCAAAAATACCTGCGAAGGCCGCCGTAAACGCCAAATCAGCGGCCGATAGGCGCGCGAATATGGTTATGCCGAAAACCCACACCAATAGAAGAAGGATGCCATGTTGTAGGGCAAGTGCAGGTGCCAGCGCCCAGACGGCTGAAGCCATACAAATTGCGACCAACACTAAACCGTCCAAGCGCCGCAACAGAACCGGGGCCAACACTTCCCATCGCACCGCAAAGCCGACCAGGCCCATGGAAGCGACACCTGCTTTGAGGATCACCGGCCCCAGAGGTGCTTCGTCTAGGCCAGCCGCGCCGGGCCACATCCGCCAAAAACCTGCGCTAAAGCAGGCGAGCGCGAGAGCCAGCAAGGCTATGTCCCAACGCAACGACAATTTAGGGGCGAACATGTTAGCGATTTCGGCTGAACTTCAGGGCAGGACTTGATTGGCCAGTCACCACGATTCCGAGACAGCGTCCACCACGACCGACGACTTCATCGCGCAAATCAATCGATTCGCGAACATCGCTCTTATTGCCATCAATAACCAGAATGACCCCGTCCATATCCGCCGCTAAGGCAAGTCCTGCGCGGGATTGCTCGAGTGGCGGGGCATCGACAATCGTCAGGTCCACGGAACGACGCACGGCACGCCAATAGTCGGGTGCCGGGGCTACTTGCAGCTTTTGATTGCTGGCCAAAGCGGTGCGATTAAACCGACTGACATAGAGCTTTGGGATGGTGGTTTTATAACTCACCACGGCCCCCTCACCTTGCGCGCCGTCGGGGGCGCGGGGTTGGGCGCGCCAGAATGGCGTCACACCAAAAGTCATATCGTACGGGCCTCTAAAGCCAGTCTGGGCACCACCCAAAGCGGAAAACTGTCCCGGTCCAAAGAAGTCTAAGTCAATGAGCCAAGCCGATTTCGCAGCGCGCTCGGCGGCGAGCTCCGCGAAGGCGCGTGCCACTTCCGAGATTCCGACGTCGTGTTTAGCCCCCACGAACATGACGGCAGCGCCCGCGCCCCCTGTTGCAGCGGCAACAGCAGACCAGACTCCGTTCATCTGTCCTTGAATGCTTCCCATCCAAACCCCAACTCAAACACGCGCTCACGCTGTCTTAACGCGTTACCGTCGCCAAGATCGGAAGGCCGAGAGTCCGACCGATCGATGACGGTGTGGGGAAGGTTGTCCGCGAGAATGCCCGCATCAAACCAGCCGCCAATGCCGTTAAGGCCGCGAAGAAGACAGAGAGCATCGCTACTTCCTTCTTCCAGCTCTTGCCACGAGTCGGCACATTAGCACGTTCAATGACCCGAATATTTTCATTAGAGGTGCGGCTAAGTTCATTTTGAGCTTGAGAAGATGCTTCCCGAGTTGAAAATTGTTTGACTTGCTCTTCCAAGATTGCCTTGCGGCGCATCAAGTCATCAAACAATGGCTTTACTTGGCTTAACTGGATGGCACGCGCTTGCAATTGGGCAACTTGGGCCTCCAGAATGGCTTCGCGCTGAGTTAAAGCTTCCACTTCGGCAGCATTACGCGCCCGATCTGCAGCCAGAGTATCACGTACGGGGTTGGCCCCCGTCTTGGTCGTGCCAGCAGCGCGGCCCTGATCGGAGCCCAAAAGCTCATCTAAAGCTTCAATCCGGCGCCGCATATCCTGCACGGGCTGGCTTTGCTCGGTATAGCGGGTCTGCAGCTCTGCCAATTGGCTGGCCAATTCGATCCGACGACGGGAATTATCGGTCTCAAATGACAGACGCACTTCACGCGGTTCGCTGCGGAAGCTGCGGTCACTCGCCGCAAAACGGCCTTCGGCCTCGCGCTGGCGCGATTGTACGTTCAACAAATCAGCGCGCGCGGTTGAAAGCAACGACTGCAAGGCTAGGCGCTCTGCTTCAAAGTCAGCCACACCATTGGCACCCAGAAAGGTGGTGATTTCGGCTTCCAACTCTTGCAAGCGGGTTTCAAACTCATTGCGTTGGATCCGCAAAGCGCCTGTTTGATCCTCAAACAAGACTTCCCGGCGATAAGTCAGATACTCATCAATCACGGTATTCAGGACTTTTGCAGCAATAACTGGGTCTTTGCTTTGATAGCCCAATTGGATCACGGTGGTGTTGGCGGACGCTGCAGCAGAGAAATTGCGCTGGAACTGATCGACACCAAATGCAATGCGGCGCTCTGGCGTATCGGGGCCTTGGGTGATCTGAATTTCCTCGGGATTGAACATGCGATCAAGGCCGACTTTGCGAATCACCCGCTCAGCAACTTGCGCAGATTTGATTACTTCGACTTCGGATTGAACGATTTGCTCTTGCTTGGGCGCTGCGCCCTCACCGGCGGCACCAACGCGCGGCGTGAACACATATTCCTGTCCCAGCAAAATCGAAAGCCGCGCATTGGCATTATAACTCTTTTGAAGTGTGGTCGCAAAAGCGATCCCAAGCGCTGAAATCAGAGTAAAAACAATGATCATCAGCCACTTCTCACGCCATAACAGGCTAACCCAGTCTTGGAAATCCAACTGGGGGCGCGCGCTGCCGGTCGGCTCATAGCCGCCGGTGCGGGGATAGCTTGGGCCCGTGTGGTAAGTCATTCTAAATTCCGCGCGTCAGGACGTGTGGCAAAGCATTTTGCTTCCTCCAAACGTTAATCAACCATTATCCATTAACGAAACGTTTAACGATTGGGTTTCTAAGAAACAGGCTGTCGCCAATCGATCCAGGGAGCCTGTTCATGCGTGCCAAAACCACCGCTAAACTCTGGTCTTGGGTGACTTTGGCAGCGCTTTGTCTGACAGCTTGTGCGCCCAGAGGCTATGTCGACGCCCTGCGCACGGACGGCAAGAATTGGCAAACGCCGCGGCCGGTTGCCACAGCCGACTTCCCTGCCATCCCGACTTTTCCAAGCTGGACCGCCGAAGATGAGACGTATCGATTCTTTCCGGGCGACGTGATCGATTTTCAATCGGTGAGCGCACCAGAGCTTAGCCGGAAGCTGACTGTTGCACCCGATGGGCGTATCCATCCACCCATGCTGGAAGCCATTATGGCGGCGGACCGCACGCCCGATGATTTAAAGCTGGAATTACAAGGACAATATGCGACCCATTTGCGCAATCCTGCAATTGCGCTCGCCCCCGATAGTTTCGCCTCACAAAAATTCTTTGTCGGCGGTGAAGTGGCCAAGCCTGGCCTCTACGATTTATCAGGTGAGATGGACCCGTTGCAGGCCATTACGACGGCTGGCGGTTTCTTAAACACCGCCCGGCGAGAAGAAGTCGTCGTCTTACGCCGGGGTGCAGGTGGCACGCCTTACATGCGGGTCTATGACCTTCGCTCTGTTTGGGCGAGCCAAGCTTTGCTGGCCGAACTGCCACGTTTGCGCCGCTTTGACGTTGTTTGGGTGCCGAAGTCGCGCATTTCTGAATTGGGGCAATTTACCCAGCAATTCGTCCGCGACGCGCTGCCGATTACCGTCGGCTTCAACTATAGTATCGGCTCAAACATCGTCCAATAAGGGCGTCAGACCGCAGCAATGCGGCCTGAGAGCAGATGCTTTTAGTTAGCCGTGCGCTGGAGCCATTCGCGGGCGGCGCGCTGGGCTGCTGAGACTTGGCTTTGGGTCATCATCGCGGTCAATTCTTGGCGACGCAGCTTGGCTTCGCTATCACCGCGCATGGCGGCAATGTTGAACCACTTGTGCGCTTCCACATAATCTACGTCGGCACCAACGCCGGTTGCATGCGACAGACCCAAGGCAAACAGATCGCTGCCTGCGTCATTGGTTTCAACTTCGGTGGTCATTGTGACCTCTAAAGCGCTGCTCATATCGTAAGCCATTTTAGTCTTTCCCCTAACCATATTGACCGCGTTCTGGGCCAAGTGCTTTTTTCACCGAGCGGCCGTTTTGGCCTCTCGCAGGGACAATGTGACGGGTGATAGTGAATCGAATCTTCTCAAGACCTTGCTATAAAATGAATTTCAGTACCTTTTACGTAAACAGGTGGTTCACGCCCTCCGACGTGATTCATGACTCCTTCAGCTACTTTGCTCAGAGATTGATAAACTTGCCTTTTTTCGAACCCGATGACGCTAACGCTCTATCAACCGAGAATCTGGACGTCTCTCAGGTTTTTGATTTGAACGGCAAAGGCGCGGTCGAGGCCTTAGCCCTTGTGGAAGCCGCCCTGCACGAACAGCGTCGCGATGAAGAGGTTAAGCTGTGGTTCAAATTTGATCCCCCTCAGCCCGGTGGTGGCGAGACTTTGTTTCAGCCCGTCGGCAGACGATTGCGCGACGCCATTAAGCATGGCCATGCGGTGCGCGCGATGCCAGCCCAAGGTGGCGGCTGGATTGTCAGGCTGGCGGCAAAGGTGCGATAGTTAATCATGGCCGTCTATACCGAACCCACCGACGAAGAATTGTCGATCCTTTTGCAAGGATGGGGCCTGGATGGCCTGAGAAACTTCAAGGGCATTGCTGAAGGGGTTCAGAACTCAAACTTCTTGGTGGAAGCCGCCCAAGGCCGCTTCATCATGACGATTTACGAGAAATCCGTCGCGCTGGAAGATTTGCCCTTTTATTTGGGCCTGACCGAACGGGCCGCCAATGCGGGCCTGCCGTCTGCTCGGCCTATCCGCACCCAAGATGACCAAGTGGTGCAGATGATCAGGGGCAAGCCTACCGCACTTTGCAGCTTCCTTGACGGGGTCTCATCCAAGCGCCCACCCGCCAGTCATGCCCGCGCTGTGGGTGCCGCATTGGCCCAGTTACATCAGGCTTTGGACGGCTTCCCGCTATCGCGCCCAAACGACTTGGGTCCAGATAATTGGGCTGATCTTTGGAAGGGCCGATCCCGCCATGCCGAAGCGCTGGAGCCCGGGATTGCGGCGGCCATCCAAAGCGACCTCGAAGCCTTTAAGGCCGACTGGCCGACGGATTTGCCGCGCGGCATCATCCATGCCGATCTCTTCCCGGACAATGTGCTGTTTCTGGGCGAGCAGGTCAGCGGCCTGATCGACTTTTATTTCGCCTGCAATGACTTCTTGGCTTACGATGTTGCAGTCATGCTGAATGCTTGGTGCTTTGAAGCCAATGGGCGGGAGTTTGACCTCATCAAAGGCCGCGCTTTGATTTCAGGTTATGAGAGTGTGCGGCCCTTAAGTGCGGCAGAGCGCGCTGCTTTGCCCCTATTGGCTCGCGGTGCAGCCCTGCGCTTTTTCCTCACTCGTCTTGTGGATTGGATGACACCGATGGATGGGGCCTTGGTGCGCAAGAAGGATCCACGCGATTATGCGGGCCGGCTTGCCTTCCACCGGGCCGCACGTGATGCTTCAGATTATGGTGCGCCTTAAGCGTCCAACCAGCCGGCAACCATCGACACCACTTCATCATTTTGTACCAAGGCCCGATGTCCGAGGCCATCGACGGACCAGAAGCGCGCGCCGGGCCACGCTTCTGCGGCACGCTTGCCTTCAGAAGCTGGGCATTGCTCGTCGTCGAGGGAATGGATGAACAAGGCATCCGCTTTCATACTGGGCGCAGCAGCCGCTAAATCAAAGAAGCGACCCTCTTGATGGCCGAGCGCCAAGGCCGCTTCAATCATCGGCTCTTCGACGCCATAGCGCCGCCATGCCCGCTCAAATTGGCGGGCTTGCGCAACAGGCGGGGAGATCAGCACGACTTGGTCTAGCTCTAACCCTTGTTGGAAAGCCTTTGCCAAAGCCGGCCCGCCAAAAGAATGGGTGGCAGCACCAGCAAAAGGTCCGAAACGCGCTTGCAAGGCCAAAATGGCATCGGCTGCTAATTCCAAGCTACAGCGATCCCCATCGCTATGTCCGTGGCCCGGCAGATCAAAGGCGACAACGGAACGGCCGCGCTGACTCAAGAGCTCGATCAGGGGGGACCACAGGCTGGTGTCATCCTCCCAGCCATGCACCAAGAGTACGGGCGGGGCCTCATAACGGTGCCCGAGCAGATGCCAGCTGGCAATCTGAGAGCCCTCAGGGCCAATCATTTCATGATCGGCTTGATGCAGAAGCGGGCTGACACGAGGAACCGCCCGCCGCTTTGGCTGGCCGGATTGGTTCAAAAGATGCTTGGCATGAGTCACAACGTCGTTCATGACAGAGCGTGTGGAACGCCGCCGCGCAGTTTGCAAGGTCATGACGAAACGGAAACCTCAAGATGGATGACACTTTATTCCCAGCTGCGACGATTTTGTTGGTGCGCGATGGCGCAGACGGACTGGAAGTCATGATGGTCGAGCGCCACGCCAATATCGGCTTTGCCGGTGGTGCGATGGTGTGGCCCGGCGGCAAAGTGGACCCAGCAGACTTTGACGAAGGCTGGCTGGAGGCTGCTGAAGGCCTCGAAGGCTTGGAAGCCGATGAGCGCGCAGCTCGTGTGGCCGCACTGCGGGAAGCCTATGAGGAGACAGGCATCTTGCTGGCGACCCGCAATGGTGAGCCGATTGGGGCAAAAGCGCTGGACTTAACCGACATGCGCAAACGCGTAGACCGCGACGCGACCTTGTTTCAGCCCTTAGTGCGCGGTCATGGCCTAAAACTGGCAACCAGCGCGCTGCGCCCGTTTGCGCGCTGGATCCCGCCCCCTGCCCTCCACAAGCGCTTTGATACGCGATTTTATTTGACACCCGTGCCAGCTGGCCAAGACGGGGTACAAGATGGCAGCGAAGCGGTCGATCTGGTGTGGATCAAGCCACAAGCCGCCTTGGATGATTTGGCTGCCGGCCGCCGCAAAATCATCTTCCCAACCGCCCGCAATCTTGAACTTCTGGCACTGTCCAAGACGGTAGAGAAGGCGCTGGCCGATGTGGCGGCGCGTCCGCAAGGTATCGTCCAGCCCATCATCGAAAATGGGGTGTTGAAGATACGTTCTGACCTTGGCTATCCAGTTACCGAAGAAACACTCGATACAGCCATGCGGGGGTAAGCCATGCCAATGATCCAACTTTCAACCGGCATTCCCGCCCTGTTTGAGCCCGCCCAAGGCGACCAGCGCCGTGGAGGCTTAATTGTAGCGCAAGAGATTTTCGGCCTGAATGCCAATATCCGCGCCCTATGTGCGCGGTTTGCCGCGGATGGCTTTGACGTTTTAGCCCCAGCTTATTTCGACCGGATCGAAGCAGACTTCATCGCCGCCTATGATCAAGACGGGATTCAAAAGGGCCTTTCTGCGGTACGAGCCACATCCTGGGATCAAGTCACCGCCGATACGCAAGCGGCTATTGACCTACTCCACCAGACCCAGACGCGCATCTTTGTCACGGGCTTTTGCTGGGGCGGGACGGTTGCCTGGGTGGCCGCGTGCCGTTGTGCAGGCGTGACCGCAGCTTCGGGCTTCTACGGCCGGATGATCAATATGTTCTTGGCCGAAACGCCAAAAGCACCGATTGAATTGCATTATGGCGACAATGACCCCGGCATTCCATTGAGCTTGGTCGACGAGGTGCGCGCCGCCCACCCACAGGTGCCCGTTCATATTTACCCTGCAGGCCATGGCTTCTTCTCAGACCGCGGACATGATTTTGACCCGACACAAGCAGATCTTGCGTGGGCACGAACCATCGATCTGTTTCATCGCAGCTAAATATGCGTCAGAAGACGCGGGTTAGCGCCACATAGCCATAATGGGTCGTGCCTTG